>JAVBSU010000097.1:0-6134 GCA_031556555.1 Christensenellaceae bacterium | reverse complement strand
GTTCATTGAGTTTCCACATTTCGTTGCCCACGCGCTCGCCGGTGGGTATTATAGTTAGCGCCACCTCGCGGCCGCTCGTGGAAAAAGCTATATCCGTGAGGTTTTTCTGGTCTATGTCCAGCGCCAGCGGAGCGAACGCGGCAAAAGCTTTTTCTATCTGGGCGTAGTTGCCCGCCGGGAAGAGATAGAGCCTTGGGTCGCCTTCCATAATGAGGTAGTAGCCCCGCATGTCGCTGGAAGGCTCGCCGAAAAGGTAAGTGTGGCTTTTGCCGCCGGCAGCAAGCTTAACCTTTACGCGCGGCGGTGACAGGCCGAATTTTTCTGGCTCGTCCACGCTTTCCGCGATTACTTCGGAAGCGTAGAGGTAGCTCAATTGCGTTAGCGCCGCCTCGGTCAAAAGTTTATCCGCTTCTCCGCTTTCATACGTCCAGCCGCCGCCCTCGCGGGTGAGAGTGGATTTGCCGCCGTCCGACTCGACCTCAATAGTATCGACAGAATCCGGATCAACTTCATTTACTATTAGAAGGCCGTCATCAGTCTTTCCCTCCGGCTCCTTCAACAAATTGTAAAGTACGATTGAAAGCGCGGCCGCCACGGCCACCAGCGCGATTACGATTACAAGGCTCTTTTTACTCACAGCCGTTTCCGCCTTAACCATACGATCAGACCGGCTATTATCGCGCCCGCTGGCAGGATGATCATCACAAGGGTGGTGAGCAGAGTCTTCTGCGCATCGCCCTGGAATTCCATTATGCCGGGTATCAGGCTCTTGGGCGCTATGTTCACCGGGTCGCCGCTCTTCTTGAGGGAGTTTACCGTGTTTATTATAAGATCCCTGTTGGCCGTGCGCGCTATCTCGCTCTGTGATACGAAGGACGAGGTGCCGTACACCGCGATGTGCGAATCGCCGTTCTCCCCGAGCGCGGCTATGGTGAACGGGCCGGTGGCGTCGCCCTCCTGCTTGTCGATGTTTACAGTGGTGCTTGTTAAATCCTTCGCCCAGGTGTTGGGACCGGTCTCGAGCAGGGTGGCGGAACGGCTGCCGTCCCCGGACAGCGTCAGCGACGAAACGTCGGCCATCACAGGCTGCTTGCCCGAAGCTATTATGCCGTTTGTTATGACGGCGTGCCCGTACATTGTGGGTATGTGCGCGGTGGGCTTGCCGGCAAGCTTGTCCGCGGCGCCGCCAATTATGTAGTCGTTATTAAGCGCAATGTCGTAGTTCATCAGAAGCGAGTTGAAGTTATCAAGGCTGTCGCCCACGATATAATTCGTGCCGTTGGCCTCGTTAAGCACCACGCGGTCGAGGAGGAAGGCCGCGTTGCCGCCCTCGTCCAGGAAAGATTTTAAAAGGCCGTACTCGCCGTCCGAAATATCCTCGCGCGGGCTTACTACAAGCAGTATGTCGAAGGCCGGGTCGAGGGGCTCGGAACTGGTGGAAGAATCGTACGTCTCAACGTCGTAGTTGAGGCCGTGCAGCATGCTTATAAGGTCTGCAAGCTCGGCGGGCGGCGTCTCGTTGTGGCCGCTTAGCAGCTTGACAGCGGGCATCTCACCCGTCTCCATGTAGTTTATAGTCGAAGTTACCTTCTGCTCGGCGTTGAGAGCGTAAGGCAGCATGTAGTTTGTGTCGATGGTGTAAAGGTCGTACACTGTCAGGACTTTATAATTTTTGCCCTCGGCGTCGGTAACGATCACCGAACCGGTTGAAATACCGTTTGAATAAGGGTCGTACGCCTGGGTGAACATTGGGTTCAGGGCGGGGTCGACGTTCTCCACATGGATTTTGTCCGACGCCGCTTCGTAGCTCTTCATCAGGCCCATGACCATGTCGTCGATACTGTCCGAAGAGTAAAGAGTGTAAATGTACACGTCGTCCTCGAGCTTGCCCAAAATCTCGCGCGTCTGGTCCGAAATTGTGTAGTATTTCTCCCGCGACAAATCGGCGGATAGCCCGTAGCGCTCGTCCGCTATGCCCAGCACTATATTGAGCAGCAGCACGACAGCCGTCACCACGGTTACGGTTACCGCTGTTGCGGTCTTTGCTTTTTTACGCCTGTTTTCCGTATTATTACTCAATCTTTGCTCCACCTCTTGTTATCTATTATTTTTACGGTGAAGAATAAAAACAGAAAGATGCACGATATAAAGTACACTACCGACGATACGCTCAGTACGCCGAGTTGGAAGGGCTCAAAGCGCCGGTAGAGCGACAGCGAGCTTACAATGGTGTTCAGCGTAGGGTTCGTTATCCGGGGCAGTATGCTGTCTAGCAGCCAGAGCAGCAGCAGCACGCCTATAGTCATTACGGCGGCGGTGAGCTGGTTTTCGGTCAGCGATGAGATGAACACGCCGATCGCTATAAAAGCGCCGCCCAGCAGCACTATTCCAAGGTAGCCCAAAGCTATTTCGCCAGCGTAGGGATCGCCCAGCGCCGCGAGTATGGCGGGGAAGACCAGCGATACCGCCAGCGTTATGAGCAGCACCGTAAACGCGGAGGCGAACTTTCCAAGAACGATCCCCGTGACGGACACCGGTGATGTCAGCAACATCTGGTCTGACTTGTTCTTCTTTTCCTCCGCGAAAAGCCGCATTGTGAGAAGCGGTACTATGAGTATCATAACGTAGCTTATGCTTCCCGTAACGCTGGAAAAGCTGGCGGAAGAACCGTTTATGTTGTTGGCGGTAAAGAGTATGCCGCATACCAGAAGGCACACGCCTATGAAGACGTAGGCCGTCATTGTGGAAAAGTATGAACGCGTTTCGCGAAGATAAATGGCTTTCATGCTTCTTCCTCCCTTTCCGTCAGCCGCGTGAATACTTCTTCCAGAGACAGCCCTGCCGGGCGCAGTTCAACGACGGGCAATACGTGCTCCGCCGCCGTGAAAAACAGCCTTTCCCTGATGTCGCCGCCGTCCGAGATTATTTCATAGTCCGTGCAGCCATCCTCGGCCGGAGGAAGGGTGTTGACTTCCACGACGCCGTCTATGGCGCGGAGGATAGCCGCGTTGCGATTGTCCGCGCTCCGTACGCGCATGATGTACGCGCGCCTGCCGCCGGACGTGTTGAGCAGGGCCGCCATGGAATCGTCCGCGACCTTAACGCCTTCGCTAAGTATAACAACGTGTGTGCAGATATCCGCGATTTCCTTCAGGATGTGTGAGGAAAGTATAAGAGTACGCTCTTCCCCGAGGCGCTTTATTATGCTCCTGATCTCTATTATCTGGGCGGGGTCGAGACCCACAGTGGGTTCGTCCAGTATGAGCACGGCCGGGTCGCCTACGAGCGCCTGCGCCAGCCCCACCCGCTGCCTCATGCCTTTGGACAGGTTGCCTATCAGCCTGCCCCTTACATTGCCTATGCCCGTCATGTCCATTATGGAACCGATGTGGCTGTTTGCCCCGGCCTTCACGCCCTTGAGCCGCGCGGCGAAGACAAGGTATTCCGTGACCGTCATCTCAGTGTAGAGCGGCGGCTGTTCGGGCAGGTAGCCTATGTGTTTCTTGGCGAGCAGCGGCTCGGCGGCCATGTCTATGCCGTCTACCGCAACGCTGCCCGCGTCGGAAGAAATGTATCCCGTTATGATATTCATTGTAGTGGACTTGCCCGCGCCGTTCCTCCCTAAAAGACCGGTAACGCCGCCGGGCTTCGCCGTGAACGACAAGCTTTTAAGCGCACTCTTGCCGCCGTAGCTCTTGCTTATACCTGAAACTTCAATCAAAGCTCATGACCTCCCTTTAAGGCGCATTTTTTTTGCGCCCCTCAAAATGAGCGTGCAGGGCAGCACTATGCTTTCGCGCTCGCGGTTTTTCACGTGCCGCTTGTTGAGGTTTTTCAAAAGCAGCCTCATGGCCTCGCGGCCTATCTGGTTCATGTCCCTGTCGATAACGGACAGCTTATAATTTATCGCCTTGAGCGCTTCGATATCGTCAAACCCGAGTATTGAGATGTCCCGGCCTATCTTCATCTTGTTGCTGGTAAGGTATTCGAGGCAGCCCAGGGTCGTGAGGTTGTTTGACGTGAAGATCGCCGTGGGCGGTTCATTTAAAGACAGCAGGCTCTTTGCGCACTCGAACGCGCGCTGCTTCCTGAAATCCCCGTGCGTTACGTATTGCGGGGGAATGTACAATCCCGCGCCCTCCATGGCCTGAATGTAGCCTAAAAGCCGCTCTTTGCCAGGCTTTGAGGTTTCGGGGCCGGAAATCGTGGCTATTTTCGTGTGCCCCGCCTCGATAAGCTTGCTGACGCCATCGCGCGCGGCGGTAACGTTATCGGAGAACACCCCGTCTATGTTGCTGCCGGGAACGTCCCTGTCCACCAGCACTACGGACATGCCCCTCTGTTTAAACCGCAGCAGGCGGTCTTTCGTAAAAACATCTTCTTCGGACACAGGGGTTATTATGACCCCGGCCAGCCTCTGCGCTTCCACTATGTTTAAAAACGAGTGCTCCCGCTTAAGTGATTCGTTTGAGCCCAAAAACAGTATGTGGTAGCCGTTTTCTTCGGCTACTTCCGCTATTCCGCTCATGACCTTTGAGAAGAATTCGTTCTCGATATCGGGGATGATGACGCCAACGCAGCTCGTGTCGTTTATGCTGAGGCTCCTTGCGACCGCGTTGGGCACGTACTTGTGCTTGTCTATGACTTCGAATATCCTGCGCCGCGTCTCTTCCTTCACGTAGCCGGTTTTGTTGATGGCGCGAGAAACCGTAGCAGTGGAGACTCCTGTTAAGTTTGCGATGTCCTGTATCGTCATACCGTCCCGTCCATTCGAAAAACGGCCTCAATGCGTAACCGCTTTCATAAATCGCGTAAATAAAACCGGAAATTCTGTGGAACCGCTTACATATCGTTTGAAAAAAATAAGGCAAAACTGTAACTAAAATATAACACGGAGGGGGTAAAGTGTCAATAGAGCTGTCGAAATTTTTACCCGGTTTTGACGGCCGCCCCGTTTTCAACTATAATGTATGTAAACGCTGGTACATACCTTTTGCGCCGGCGGTGATTTTTGCATTAAAGGAGAATAAGAAGGCGATGGGATCCATACATTACCTCAGCAATAATATAGGCATGGAGGAGAAGGCGGTCATATTTATGTCCATAGATTTCGCGCTGTCGCGGAATAAAGTTCCGGACGGGGAGGAACGCATACGTGGGATTGCCGAAGAGCTTTTTAAAAAGCACCCGAGCATAGCGTACGGCGATTATCCAATACTGTGCGCGCTTATCGAAGACTTTTATAAAAACCTTGTGCTGGAAGGCAATGAACACGATTTTAAAACGAAAGAGCTTTACATATACGGTGATCTTTTGAAAAAGTGTGAAACGCTGCTGGAAAATCTGTGGCGGGTTAATATTACGGACAGCCGGGCCTGCACGGATTAACGGCGATTTGCATACCATACATCATTTTCTGTAAGTTTTGCACACAATGAAAACGCCCCCTTCCGGGGGCTGTATATATAAACGCGCTGGCGTTATTTTTGGACTGCCGCCTGCCGGTTTGGTTAATCTGCTGTCGCCCGGCAGTGGCAGAATTTGAATGTCTTAAATATAACGGGGATTTGTGATTTTTAAGTGTAGATAGTTTGAATAAATTATTAACAAGGCCGCGGCGCCTGTGATATAATTTAGGGAATCAAGTTAGTTAGGAGAATAACACATGAAAGCGCTTGTAAAAACCCAAAAAGGGAAGGGAAATATAGAGGTAAGGGAAGTCCCGGAACCAAAACTTACGGCGGAAGACTGGGTAATAATAAAAGTAATGGCGGCGGGCGTGTGCGGAACGGACCTGCACATCTGGCGCGACGAATTCCCATACTGGCCTCCCGTAACGATGGGCCACGAATTCTCGGGCGAGATCGTGGAGGCGGGGAGCGAAGTGAAAAACTTCGCGCCGGGGGACAGGGTGGTCGCGGAACCGCATTCGCTGGCCTGCGGGACATGCTACCTTTGCCGCCGGGGCGACATACAGCTCTGCGAACACAAACGTTCCCCGGGATGGGGGATAGATGGCGGCTTCGCGCAGTACGTCGCGATGCCCGCCGCGCTGCTGCACAAAATACCAGAAGGAATGAGCTATGAAGTGGCGGCGCTCTGCGAGCCCATGGCGATAAGCATACACCACGTCA
>JAVBSU010000069.1:0-10440 GCA_031556555.1 Christensenellaceae bacterium | reverse complement strand
TCATATACCGGCAGGTGGGTAACACGCTGAAAGACACGGTCGTCGCGCAAATGCTGTGGGCGACCCATGCGCTGGGCGTCCGGCACGAGTGGATACACCACAAGAGCCCGCAGGAGCTCATATACAAGCCCACCGGGCAGCGGATCATATTCAAGGGCAACGACGACGCGGAAAAGTCCAAGGGCATCAAGCTGGAAAACGGGCATTTCCGCTACATCTGGTTCGAAGAGCTAACCGAGTTCGACTGCATAGAAGCGGTGGAGACGGTCATCCGCTCGGTTGTCAGGGGCGACGCGCACAGCAACGTGTTTTACAGCTACAACCCGCCCAAGAGCGCCAACAACTGGGTAAACTCCGAGTGCCTGATACCAAAGGATAACCGGATCGTCCACCACTCCACCTACTTGGACGTCCCGCCCGAATGGCTGGGCGAGCAGTTCATAGAGGACGCGGAAGTAGCCAGGGCGACAAACGAGCTCAAATACAATTGGGCGTACCTAGGCGCGGTCACCGGCACGGGCGGCGCAGTGTTTGATAACGTTGTTACTAAGGAGATCACCGACGATGAACTGGAAACGCTGGACAAGCTATATGACGGGCTGGACTTCGGCTTTGCGGTCGATCCGGCGGCGTACGTCGTATGCTCGCTTGACCGGCGGAAAAAGACCTTGGTCATCGTGGACGAGTATGTGAAGACAGGCGCGTCCTTCGACACAATCGCGGATGAGATCAAAAAGCGCAATGCGTCAAAGCGGCCCATATCTGCCGATTCAGCGGAGCCGCGCAGTATAAACGAACTGTGGAACCGCAACATTCGGGTATACCCGGCGCGCAAGGGCCCGGGCAGCGTGGAACACGGTATGAAGTGGCTGCAGGATCTGAATGAAATCATCATCGACCCCGCGCGCACGCCCGAGGCGGCGAGGGAATTTGTAGGCTACGAGTACGCGATGGATAAGGACGGGCGTTTTAAAGCGCAGTACCCGGACGAGATGAACCATACGATCGATGCATGCCGCTATGCATGCGAAGATTTGATGAAGCGTAAGGGCGGATATTTTGCCCCTATACGGCGCTGAATTATTATTCGAAGCCTAAAATAACACGATTTTACTGCAGATGGTGCATAAAGGCGTACACTTATGCGCCATTTTTGCATGAGCGCTGGGAAATATACAGGAATCAGCCTCAACTATTCGGTAAAGATCAGATTTCCGAATAGTTAAAGCATGGAGAAACGGAATGCTCACAAACTTAGACTGGATAGCGCCGGACAAGCCCTACCCGCCACACGCGGAGCGGAACAGGCTAAGGCGCTACGAAGACAACGAAAAATTGTTCAACGGCGAACATGCGGCCGTATTCGAAGGCGATTTTAAGCGCTTAGAAGAGTATCTTCTCCGCAAACGCATC
Source organism: Christensenellaceae bacterium (assembly GCA_031556555.1). Classification (GTDB taxonomy): domain Bacteria; phylum Bacillota; class Clostridia; order Christensenellales; family Christensenellaceae; genus UBA5399. The sequence continues at coordinate 9,027 of JAVBSU010000069.1, read as the reverse complement.
CACCTGTTGACGGTACTCAACTACCCGCAACTGCTTACGAAGAAAACGGCGGATTTTGTTTGTGGAGAGCCCGTGCTCGTTGAGGCAGGCAAAAAAAAGGTGGAGGCTCTGTTGTCCGCGTTGGATGAAATGAATTTTGACACGCTGCTTTATGAGGCCATCATGGACGTGTCCCGCTTCGGCGATTCACCCATCAAGCTGATGAACGACAGGCTTTCCATTGTAGCGCCCGAATACTGGTTTCCTATTGTGGACGAAACCGACCTGAAGCACATAGTGCAGCATGTGGTCGCCTTCCCCACCAAACCGGACGAAAAGGGTAATTTCCATGAGATTTACGTGGAAATACACAGCGTGGGCAGTGTGGAGATGCGCCGGTACACAGCAAGCACCAGCACCGGTATTACGAGCTTCGGGACGCTGATTGGCACAGTGACTACCCCTACCCTGCTCGACGATTTTGCGATAAAGGTGCTCAGCAATGTCACTCATTCCAAAAGCCTTTACGGGATTGATGATTATGCGATTATCCGCCCCCTCGTGGAAAAGATGATGTGGCGGCTGCACTGTATGGACGCGGTGTTGGACAAACATAGTGATCCCAGTCTGTCCGGTCCGGAGAGCGCGATGGACACAGACCAAGAGACAGGCATGCGCTACCTTGATCTCGGTAAATACTTTGTACGCAACAACAAGGAAGACCCCAGCATTGAATACCTCACATGGGACGGTGGGCTGGATCCGAGCTTTAAGGAAATGGAGCTTCTTCTGAATCAAACGTACATCCTTTCTGAAATGGGGGCGGCGTTTACGGACGGCCGGGATCACGGGCAGATATCTTCCGGAACAGCCTTAAAGCTGCGCCTTGTCAGTCCGCGTATAAAAGCGCAGCGGATAGCAGGCATCAACAGCCGTACGCTCAGGCAGGTGCTGGGGCTTATAGCCAAGATAAAAGGCATTGCGCTTGAGGCAAAAGATATATCGGTCACTTGGAACGACGGCCTCCCCAACGATCCCAAAGAGGACGTGGAGGTATTTGGGCTTGCCAACGGCGGTATGCCAGTCGAGAGCCAAGTCTCAACAATTATGCGGTGGAACGACTGCACTGAAGAAGAGGCGAAAGTTATGCTAACGCAGATACAAATCGAGCAAGCTGCAAGCAACCCGTACTATGGTGGTATAAATGACACTGAACGAAAAGTACGCGAAGAAGTACCGCCAGCTGATTGAACAGCTGGAGACGGAGGGTGAAACCACTACTAAAAGGTACAAGGATAAGCTCCTCTGGCTCATAGCCGCGGCGCTCTCCGACCTTTCCAAGAGTACAAGCGGCTGGATAGAGGATTGCGCGGAAGATACCTACAAACAGGCGGTGGCCGGTACAGCGCAGGACGTAGCGCGCCAGTATAGGAGGGCTGGCCTGGCCGTGCCTGATATCGTGCAGAGTGCCAGAGCCACGCTCAGTCGGACAAGCAGCGCGGCGCTTGAAGAGATCGCGGACGCCGCCAACGCGGAACTTGCCAAAGAACTGCAGTACGCAAACAAGACCACGAGTCAGGCTGTTCGCGATGCCATAGACAGCGCCATGGCGCTCAAACAGGCTTCAAACCTAACCGTGCGAGAGGCGCAGCGCAACCTTGTAGAATTGCTGCAACAGCAGGGCATACCGGCGATAAGGAAGAACAACAGCCAATATATCCAGCTCGACCACTACGCCGACACGGTAATAAATGCGGAATCCAACAAGGCGGCCAACCTGGGCGTGCTGGATTACGCGCACGGCATAGGCGCGCGCTACGTGCTCATGTCCAGCCATTACAACAGCTGCCCGCTGTGCGCGCCTTACCAGAACAGGGTGTTCAGCCTCGATCCCAACGACACCAAGTATCCGTACCTCTACGATACGCCGTGGAGTGAGGTATACAACAACTTTCACCCCAATTGCTGGCACACGCTGTCCGTGTGGATCGAAGAGGCACACACGCCCGAGGAAGTGGCCAGGATGCAGGAGTTCTCCAACCGCTCGTTTGATGTGGGCGGTGAGGGCTGGACAAAGGAACAGGTGGAGGCGTACGAGCGCGGGGCGAAGGCTTACGCGGAAGGTCAGAAGCAGAACGCGAAGCTGTACAGGGACAGGAAGCGGTTTGAGGAATATAAAGCCGTTCTTGGCGACAACTTTAAATACAACAGCCTTTCCGGTTTCATAAATGGTAAGGAACTGGACACAAAGCAATATCGTGAAACGTATGCCGCATTTAGAGACGCCAAAAAGGCGTTTACTTCGGGCGGGAATGGTGATATAATAAGTGCAAATACAGGAGAGCAGACATTGAGAATTCCCCGATTTGCAGCCAGTCGGATAACAAAGAAGATTAATGACGGCGAATACTCGACTAAATTGAGTCATCAGCAGTATTTAAAGCATGTAGAGGGAACGCTGGAATATAACCGAGAGATGGCGAGGCGGGTATCTCAAGGGAGGAACCTGCACAGCGTATTAACGATAAGCGAAGATGAGGCACAAGCGATCATAAGCCAAAAAGCTGGCACAGGAATAATCCGGTCGGATAGAAACGGTAACCCGCAAAATATAGAACGTATAACGTGTGATGGCGTTATTGGTGGATACTATCATAATGGTGAGTACCTGCCAACAAACAAAGCGTCTATATACTACGGGAAAAGATCATCGCATTTAGTGCCGATAAGAGGTGAAAATTATGATTGACATATGGAAATATCAAAACGCAGACTGGTTGCGCATAACTGATGTTGATGGAAATGTGTGGGAAGGTCTCTTAATTGAGATGGTTGATGCGGGAGACCGCACCGATATTGGGCCACAGGGTGATGGGATAGTAATATCCACAGCCGACGGACGCGACGTCGAGTTTTTGCCGAGCGAAATCAAAAATATAGAGGAAATTAAGCAGCCAGCTGCAAAGGCAATGTAAATACTCTAAAACAACAAACTATGCTTTAAACCACCAAGCTACGGCAAGGTGGTTTTTTTACGTCCTTTTTTACGGTATGTAGGCTAAACAAACCGGGAATCAATGGCCGACGGGCCTAAAAACGGGAGGCAAACAATGTTATACGGTAAATTGATGCGCGGATTCTTTATGGAAGCGGACGGCGGAGCGAGCGGCGCGGGTGAACCGGCTGATCCTCCGGCGGCCGATCCGATGCAGGAAGAAGCGCAGGGCGGGCAGGAGCCCGAAAAGAAGGAAAAGACGTACACGGAGTCGGAAGCGCAGGCTATGATCGACGGCGCTCTTTCGCGCAAGCTCAAGGGCATGCCTTCAAAGGAAGAAGCAGCGGAGTTCAGGAAGTGGAAGGCAGAGCGGCAGACGGCGGAAGAGAATGCCGCTGAAGCGCTGGCGGCCACCGAGGCCCGACAAAAAGAGATTGAGGCGCGCGAGCGGGAACTTGACGCCAAGATAGCGGCGCAGGCGGCGGGAATAAAGGCCGAACACATCGGCGACGCCGTTGTGCTGGCTATGGCGCGGGTTTCGGATGATGTGACACTGGAAGCCGCAATGAAGGACATAGCGGGCAAGAATCCCGCGTGGCTGGCAGGCGCGGCGCTGCCCAACGCCGGGGGCAACCCTCCGGGCAACGCAAAGACGAGCTATGAGGCGCGGCTGGCGGAAGCCCGCGAAAAGAAGGATAACGTACAGGCAATAGCTATAAAGCAGGAGGCGGCTAAAAACGGCGTCTACCTGCAGTAAGAAAGGATAAGGTGATTTAATGCCACAGGTAACAGGATTAGGAACCACATGGAACTTGCCCAATTATGCGGGCGAACTCTTTACGGCGGATGCGATACAAGCGCCGCTTTTGTCTATGATAGGCGGGCTTTCGGGCGGAAGGCAGACCAAGAATATGGAATTTCCCACCGCCCTGCTCTACGACTTCCCCGACCCGGCCCAGCCGGAGATATCGGAACAGGCGTCGGCCACGGCTCCCGCAGCTTCGCACATAACGCGCGAGCAGGAGACCAACATTGTTCAGATACATCAGGAAGTCGTTGACCTCACGTACATGAAGCAGTCGAACAGCGGGCGTATGTCCGGGCTGCACACGGCTGGCGATTCCGCCAACCCTGACAATGAAAAGGCCTGGCAGATACAGCAAAAGCTCATAAAGATCGCGCGTGACGTGGAGTACAGCTTCATCCAGGGCACGTACAAGCAGTCCACTGCGGCCAACGTTGCGGGCAAAACGCGCGGCATGCTTGAGCTGTGCGAGAACGGTACTACGATTGACGCCGTCGGCGCCGCCCTCACACGGGACATGCTCAATACTCTATACCGCGAGATGGCGGACAACGGCGCGTACTTCGGCAATATGATCATGTTCGCGCCTTCGTATCTGAAGCAGCTCATATCGGACATCTACTTCTCGCACGCTGCTGCGATGCTGCCCTCCACACGCAACGTGGGCGGCTACAACGTGACGCAGATCGAGACGGATTTCTGCATGCTGGGCATAGTGTGGAGCCGGTTTATGCCCACGGACAGCCTGCTCATGGTGGACGTCGGCCAGATCGCGCCGGTGTTCCAGGAAGTGCCCGGCAAGGGCGTGCTGTTCGAGGAACCGCTGGCCAAGACGGGCGCGTCGGACAAGATACAGATATACGGCCAGATCGGCCTCGCCCATGGCCCCGCGTTCCTGCACGGATCCATAACCGGGCTCAAGGCCACGCCGTAAGGAGGACGCGGAGCGAGCGCCCGCTGATGCGGGATGAAGCGAAGTGGGAGTTGCCCCACGGGAAGGAGTTTTATATTATGAGATTCTCAAGTAAAAAGAAAAACGCCATGATCTGGAATGGCGGCAAGCCCATACGGTTTAAAGATGGCGTTTACGAGACCAAGGATGCGAAGGAGATCGCGGCGCTCAAAAAGGTCGAGTATGTGGATGAGGTGCCGGAGAAGGCGGATAAAAAGCCTGCCGAGGACGGCAGTCCGGATCCCGATCCATCGCCGCCCATACAGCCCCCGCCCACCTTAGGCGGATACGAGAACCCCGCGCACACGCTGAACGGTCAGGTCGCGGGAGTGCAGCTAAACGGCAGCAAAGGAAAATAGCCATGATCGAAGTCGGTACGGACACATACATTGCCGTGGACGAAGCGGACAAGTACATAGCGGAGCACTATCTGTCGACGGATGAACGGCGCTTAGCGTGGGAGAAACTCTCTGAGGCCGACAAGGGAGTTTGCCTTCGAAGGGCGGCGGCCGTAATCGATAGTCTCCCCTATCCCGGCGCTAAGTGCGCAAAGGGGCAGGTGATGTCCTTCCCGCGCGTGATTTACGCTTGCGGCTGCGGTTCCGACGATTGCGAAGTTCCGGCGGCGGTCAAAGCCGCACAGGCGGAAGAAGCGTTCGAGTACGCGGCACCGGGAATGTCCAGCGCCGGGCACAGCGCCATTGTGGCAGGGATTAAGTCCAAGACGTATGACCGGTATTCTGTGACCTATGCCACGTCCGAGAGCGGTGTGAGCACGATTGATTCCGCTATCGTGAGCAGTGCGGCGCGGGAACTGCTGCGACCGTACACGGGGGGGGGGGTCATGTTCGTTGACCCTGTTTTTATGGAAGGGCTAACCGACCGCTGCGACATATACCACGTTAAAGAAGACTCCGTGCCGCGCGGCTACGGGCTAAAGGACCGGGTGGTTTTTGTATATCCTGATGAGCCCGCAGCGGCAAACGTGAAGTGCCACTTTAACATCGGCGGGTCAAAGCTGGCAATCGTCCAGGGCGAACCCATGGCCAATTACGAAGCGCTGATCCAGCTCGATTTGCCGCCGGGCACGGACATTAAAGTAAACGACAAAATCGTGGACAAGCTGACGGGCTGCGAGTACACGGCAGAAATGCCGCGCCGCCTGCCCGATGACCACCACATAATTGTGATGGTGAAGCGCCGCGAAGAACAGGAGCCGCTACATGGGTAAATACGTTACAGTCGACACGGGCGATCTTGACCGGTGGGTGGCGCAGACGCAGGAAGCGGCGGGTGGCGGTATGCGCAAAGAGCTCGTCACGATCAAGGAAGAAGTCGCCCTCAGGTTTCTTGACGCGGTGGTAGATGAGATATACGCCGTCGGGTCATTTGACACGGGCAGGCTGGCCAACAGCTTTGGGCGCGGGGCGGCGGATAATGTATGGAAAGTGGGCGATTCGGGTCTTGAGATCGAGGCCGGAACCAACGTCTCATACGCCGACTGGGCGAACACGGGCCACTGGCAGCGCCCCGGCCGTTTTGTTCCTGGCCGTTGGGCCGGGGATAAATTCATCTACGAACCCGGCGCTAAGACGGGCATGGTGTTGAAAGCGAGCTGGGTGGAAGGCTCCCACTACTTCGATGACGCATTAAAACTCTACGGCGCGGAATATGTGTCCAGGGTTGAGAAGCTGCTGCAGGACGCTCTCAAAAGGTTATTTAATTAAATCCATTTTGCGAAGCGCCCGCCCGCGCGAGCAAAATAACCTCTGCCAGGGAAAGGTCGGGAATGGGGCGGAGCCCCGGCCCGGAGCGGCGTAAGCCGCGTGGTATGGAAGGATTACAACAGGAGGATAAGCATTTGTACGAACAGGAACTGGCCAGCGTGATGCTGTACGTCGTCAAGCACGCGGGAAATCCGGAACTCTACGACGGCATCATAATGCAGGATTTCAAGGTGCCGTCGGTATACTTCCCGCCGCCGCATGTGAAAACTGCGGGCAGTACGCTGGACGCCTACTTGCTCACCTACTCATGGTACATAAAGCTGTTTCACGTCGACGCTTCGTCCGCATACGAGATGGGTTTTTCCGTTGTGTCCGCGCTGCAGTGCGATCGTTTGCTCATGCCGCTGGTGACCATGGACGGCCGACCGACCGGCAAATGGATGCACATGCACGACCCCTTGTTAAGCATGGTCGAGGGCGAAACCACGAACGCCAAAGGCAAGACGGCGCGCGTAGCGCAGCTAACATTATCGTGGGACAGCCACAGGCCGTATAACGCGGGCGACGCTGAGTTGGTCATGCGGTACATAACCAATTTATACTACAAAGCGAAAGGATAGTTTGAATATGGATAAAGATAAAATTGCGCAGGTGGAAAAGCCTGCGGAGAAGCCCCAGCCCGAACCGGCGGTAACGCCCAAAGAAACCAAATATCCGATAGAGCGCCTGCGCAGGGAATGCCGGGCGCTTTTTGATGTATCAGAGACTGTTTTCATGGGCGCGACGCTGGGCATGGCCGGGGAACACACGGTCTCGGAAGTACAAAGCAAGATCGAGGCGTGGCAGAAGGGCCGCGCGGTAAAGAAGGAGGATAGATAATGGCGGGTACATTTGGAAACCAGGCGCTGCCGGGCGTATATGTGCGCCTCGTTAGCTCGCGCCAGAACGGGCTGAATGAAAACCTCAGCGGCGTTGTTGTTATGCCGCTCATAAACCACGGCTACGGCCCGGAGAAGGAGTTCATAGACATCTCAAGCGGATCGCCCGACGCGGCGATGGTAAAACTCGGGTACAGCGTGTACGACAACGACCCCAACATGATAATGCTGCGCGAAGCGTTCAAGGCTGCGTCTCGGGTCATCGTGTATATACCCAAACAGGGCGAGAAAGCAAAGGTAACGTCCGGCACGCTCACCGCAGCGGCCAAGTACGGCGGCAGCAGGGGCAACGCGCTGGGGTTCGCGATAGTGGCCAACCCCGTGGGTGGCTTTGACGTAACAATAATGCTGGACGGCTCGGTCGTCGAGCTCTTCGAAGGTGTTGAAACCATAAGTGAACTGGCTTCGGCCTGGATAGACTTCTCAGGCGAAGGCGAGCTGGTTGCGGTTGCGGGCGCTACACTCACAGGCGGCGCGGACGGCGTGGCCACCAACGCGGACATAACGGCGTTCCTGGACGCAACGGAAGACGTGGCGTGGAACGTGCTGCTCTTCCCCGTGGAACCTACAGGCGAGACGGGCGACAACACTCAGGCGCTGCACGCGGCGCTCATGGCTAAAATATCGTATCTAAGGGATGACGCAGGCAGGCGCAACCGCTACGCTGTAGCCGTCGACTTCAAGGCGGATTATGAGGGCATAATAAACGTCACAAACTCCGTCAAACTCAGCGACGGCTCGGAGCTTACGAAGGGCCAGGCGGCCGCGTGGGTCGCGGGCGCAACGGCAGCGGCGGGCTACACTGAGACGCTCACCTACCGGCCTTACCCCGGCGCTGTCGGCGTTGTGGGGGCTAAGAAGGGGCAGAGCGCCGTGGACGCGGCAAAGGCGGGCGAGTTTTTCTTTATAGTCCTCGAAGGAAACGAAGTGGTAGCGCAGTACGACATTAACAGCCTTACCACCTTTGCGCCGCCCAAAGACTCTCAGTTCCGCAAGAACAAGATCATGCGGGTATTCGACAGCTTCATCATGGACATACAGCAGATGTTCAGGCCGGGCAGCCTCAGGAACGATCCTGTGGGCTGGAGCGTTATGGAGAGCATGGGCAACGGGCTGTTGCAGACCTACGAGGCCAACGGCGGCATACAACAGGTGGACTATGCCAATGACTTCAAGGTGGACCGCAGCATGAGCATTGGCGATTCGGTGTATTTCAACATCGGCCTTATGGCCGTGGACAACGCCGAGAAACTCTACTTCACCATTAATGTGAGGTAACGGAACGAGCGCGCCCCGATGGGCGATGCAGCGAGTGCAGTTACCACTGAGCATGAGGTGAGCCAGCCGTGAAGACGGCGTAGCGAGCCCATAGCGAAGTGAGAGTTTTTATACAAGGAGGAATTTTAAAATGGCAGAACGGCTTAACAAAAGCCCCATGAGTCTTAGGCAGGGGCACATATTTGTGGACGGCAAAGAGATAACCGACGGCGTGGCGTGCACTATCGTATTTACCCCGGATGTCGCGCCTGTAAAGCAGCTTGGGGACTACGGCACCTCGCAGAAATATCTTGGGCACGATGTGACCGGCACCGTAAAGCGCTGGCGGGCGACGGACGCCATCATAAAGATGA
>JAVBSU010000191.1:0-15871 GCA_031556555.1 Christensenellaceae bacterium | reverse complement strand
ACAGCCTCTATCGCGCCCGCCGCGCCCAGTAAGTGCCCCGTCATGGATTTTGTGGACGACATTGCGAGCTTACCGGCGTGTTCGCCGAAAACTTCGTGCGCCGCCAGCGTTTCAGCCGCGTCGTTTAGCTGCGTGGACGTACCGTGCGCGTTGATGTAGGCGACCTCCTCCGGCGTTATTCCGCCGTCTTCGATAGCGAGGCGTACGGAGCTTACCGCTCCCCGCGCGTCCGGCCGGGGGGCCGTCATGTGGTAGGCGTCCGCCGTCGCGCCGTAGCCTTTAAGTTCCGCGTATATCTTCGCGCCGCGCGCCCTGGCCGCCTCATATTCTTCCAGCACAAGCGCACCCGCGCCTTCGCCTATAACGAAGCCGTCGCGCTCTTTGTCGAAGGGTATGGACGCCCTGTTGACGTCGTCCGAAAGGGACAGCGCTTTGAGCCCGCAGAAGCCGGACAGGGCCAGCAGGGTGAGCGCGCCTTCCGCCCCGCCCGCGAGCATGGCGTCCGCGTAGCCGTGGCGTATGAGCCTCATGGCGTCGCCGAGTGAGTGCGCGCCCGACGCGCAGGCGGTGGTGACAGTAGTGTTGTGGCCCATGAGGCCGTACTTTATGGCGAGGTTCCCCGAGCCCATGTTGCCTATCATCATTGGGATGAACAGCGGGTTGGTTCTCCTGAAGCCCTTGGCGTTTAGTTTTGTTACTTCGTCCTGCGCGGTCTGAAGGCCGCCGATCCCGCTGCCGATTAGCACGCCGAAGCGCTCCTTGGGCGGCATATTACCGCCGAACGCGGCGTCTTCCATTGCCTCGGAGCCCGCAACCATAGCATACTGGCAGTACTTGTCCATGCGCCGCGCAAGCTTGGCTTCCATGTAGTCCGTGGGGTCGAAGTTTTTTATCTCCCCCGCGACCTTGACGGGAATGTCCGCGTCGATGGATTTTATGTAATCGATGCCGCTTACGCCGTCCTTCATATTGCGCCACATTTCAGCGGCGGTGTTTCCGTTAGGGGCAATGGCTCCAATGCCGGTAACAACTACTCTCCTGTTCATTGCTTCTCCTTACATATACATTCCGCCGTTGACCGAAATGACCTGCCCGGTGATGTAGCCGGCTTCGTCCCCCGCGAGGAACGAGACCGTGTTGGCTATATCTTTAACTATGCCCTTGCGGCCGAGCGGTATCTTTTCAAGTATCATGTCGCGCGCCTTGCCGGCCAGCGCGTCCGTCATCTCCGTTTCAACAAAGCCGGGCGCTATGGCGTTGACGGTTATGCCGCGTTTGCCAACTTCCTGCGCCAGCGCTTTTGTAAAGGCTATTATGCCGCCCTTGGACGCGGCGTAGTTTGTCTGGCCCGCCTGCCCTGCCAGGCCGACCACGGAAGCCATGCTTATTATCCTGCCCTGCCTATGCTTGACCATATGCGGGACTACGTGGCGGCAGCAGTTGAACACGCTCTTTAAGTTCACGTTTATCACCGAGTCGAAGTCCTCTTCCTTCATGCGCATTAGCAGGCCGTCCCGGGTTATCCCGGCGTTGTTCACTAGTATGTCTATCGTGCCAAAGTGATCGATGGCAACATCGGTCATTTCCTTGACCTCATTGAAGTTGCTCACGTCCGCCTTTATTGCCAGCGCCGAGACGCCCAGCGCCTCTATATCCTTTACCGTACCGGCGTAGTCCTCTTCCTCGAAAAGGTAATTGACCACAACATTGACGCCGTCTTTAGCAAGCCGCGTGGCTATGGCCCTGCCTATGCCGCGCGACGCGCCCGTTACGATTGCCGTTTTTTTGTTCATGATTATGCCTCCGGCAGCTCAAGGGCTCCGCCCTTGAGAATCCCGCTGGGGACTAATTACCCACTTCGCTATGGACTCACTGTGCGCTTAGGCGCTTGTTCGTCTCATGCTCAGTGAACGCTACGCTCGCTACATCTCGCACAGCGAGCGCTTGCTCCACGTTCCCCAGACCCCGGCAAACTAACGTTCGCCCTACAAATAAACTATTATAAAAATTCTTGAATTGCGAGCAGCGAGTCGTGATCGTTTACGCTGTGCACACTAACAGACTTGTCGATCCTTTTAACGAATCCGGCCAGCGTTTTGCCCGGACCGAGCTCAAAGAACGTCTCGCCGCCGTCCGCTATCATATGCCTCAATGTCTGCTCGAACAGCACGGGCGACGCGGTCTGGCCGGCCAATGTGCGTTTTATATCATCACCGTAGGGCAGCGCGGTCGCGTTCGCGTACACGGGAAAAGCGGGCTCTTTAAGATCCATTGATGATAAGCGTTCGAATATCTTATCCGACGGTTCCCTCATGCGTTCGGAGTGAAACGCCCCGTTCACCTTGAGGTGGCTGGCCTTAAGCTTGTTTTCAGCCGCGTAGGCCATGAGCGCTTCGATTTCATGCTCGTCTCCCGCCACGACGGTTTGCCCGGGGCAGTTGTAGTTCACCGCCTGTAGCACTCCGTTCGATTTAACATGTCCTACGATAGCTTCAACTTCATTGGCGGTCTTGCCCAGAACGGCAACCATGCCGCCGCCGTACCGCTCCGCCGCGGCCTGCATCCACCCGGCCCGCGCGGTTACGAGTTCTAGCGCTTCGCTGAACTTAAACACGCCTGCCGCTGTTAGCGCAGCGTACTCGCCCAGAGAAAATCCGGCTGCCATGTCCGGCCGCGCGCCCGCTGCGTAAAAAGCCGCGTACGCGGCCATGTCCGTTACGAACACGCAGGGCTGCGTGTTGATTGTTACATTGAGTTCTTCCGGGGCTCCGTCAAAACAAAGCTCCGTTATGCCCGGCTTTATGCGCTCCGCCTCTTCATATACAGCGCGCGCCTCAGGCGAACTGCCGTAAAGGCTCTTGCCCATGCCCGGCTGCTGCGCGCCCTGCCCGGCGAATAGTATTGCGATTTTACTCATTTTATCCCCAACAATTTCTCCGCGCCGCCCACGATATCTTCCATTATATCTTTGGCGCACATGCGTTCGTTCACCAGCCCGGCTATCTGCCCGGCCATGACGGAACCGTAGCGCACGTCGCCGTCCTTGACCGCCATCCTCAGCCTGTCCGAGCCCAGCGCCTCGTATTCTTCCAGCGTGCTTTCCTTCGCCTCAAGCTCTTTGAACTCGCGTGTGAGGCGGTTCTTCAGGCCGCGCACGGGGTGGCCGGTCGCGCGCCCCGTAACGGCCGTGTCGGTATCCTTCGCGTCCAGCACCTTTTGCTTGTAGTTCTCGTGCACTGTGCACTCGTCGCACACCAAAAACCGCGTGCCCACCTGCGCGCCGCACGCGCCCAGCATCATGACCGCGGCGAACCCCCTGCCGTCGGCAATGCCTCCCGCCGCCACGACGGGTATATCCACAGAGTCCACGACCTGCGGAACGAGGGCTATTGTAGTAATCTCGCCTATGTGGCCGCCCGCTTCGCTGCCCTCGGCGATAACGGCGTCCGCGCCCAGCTTCTGCATGCGTTTGGCGTAGGCCGCGCTCGCTATAACGGGGAGCACGGTTATACCGGCGGCCTTCCACTTTTCCATATAAGGGCCGGGGCTGCCCGCGCCGGTTGTAACAACGGGAACCTTCTCCTCGATCACGAGTTCGGAAAGGTCATCCGCAAAGGGCGACAGCATCATTATGTTGACCGCAAACGGCCGGTCCGTCATAGCTTTTACAGCCCTTATCTCGGCGCGTATTACGCCGGCGGGCGCGCTGCCCCCCGCGATAACGCCCAGCCCGCCCGCCGCGCTGACAGCGCCGGCAAGCGAAGCGTCCGCTATCCACGCCATGCTGCCCTGTATTATGGGATAATTAAGACCTAAGAGCCCGGTAAGCCTTGTCTCCATAGGCTTATTTATTTTCCTCTATGAAGGAGACAAGGTCTGAAACCGTCTTAAGGTTTTCAGCGTCTTCCACAGTGACATCGAACTCTTCTTCTATGTCCATGACTATCTCAACCATGTCCAGCGAATCGATCTTAAGGCTCTCGAACGAAGAGTCCATGTTTATCTCTTCAGCGTCAATGTCCATCTTGTCGCTTATGATCGCCACAATTTTATCGAATACCATTTTTTACTACCTCCAATAATTGTACATTATTAATATCTATATGCAAAAGCGTCTGCCGCTTCTGATTGCTCACCATTCGTACACGGCGCAGCCTGAAGTCAGCCCGCCGCCAAAAGCCGCTATGACCATCCGCTCGCCCTCCTTGACCCGGCCGCTCCGCATCATCTGGTCAAGGGCTATAGGTATGCTTGCGGCGGATGTGTTTGCCACGTCGTCTATGTTTACGAAGCATTTGTCCATGGGGATGCCTAAGCGCTCGGCGGCTGATTTTATTATGCGCGCGTTCGCCTGGTGGAAAAGGTACCAGTCCACGTCCTCGGATTTGAGGCCGAGCGTGGAAAGCGCTTCGATCACCACGCGCTCAGCTTCCCTGGTGGAGTAGGCGTAGACTTCCTTGCCCTTGAGCGATACGTAGGAAGGGATTGCGTTGCCGTCCGCATCCTTTGAATTCATGCCGTTTATCTCTATCGTGTGGCCGTAGTCGGGCGTGGAGAATATTTCTACGTACTTTAAGTTATTGCCCGGGGCAATGACGACCGCGCCGGCGCCGTCCGCGAAGAGTATGCAGCTTCCCCTGTCCTCAAGGTTCATGAAGCGGGAAAGCGTTTCGCTGCCGCACACCAAAAAAGGCTTGCCATTTGCTTTTATAAGGGCGGACGCCACCTTAAGCGCGTACATGAAGCCGGAGCACGCCGCGTTTACGTCAAAGGCGAAGCATTCACCCGTTATGCCGAATTCACGCTGGATCTGCGCGGCCGTGGAAGGCACGCTCATCTCTCCCGTGCAGGTGGCGGCGATTATCCCGCCGATGTCCCGCGCGTCTATCCCGGCGGCGTCTAAAGCCTGCTTTGCAGCCGCAACGCACATTGTAAGGTTGGTGTCGCCGTCTTCCACGTAGTGGCGGCGCTTTATGCCCGTGCGTTTGATTATCCATTCGTCCGATGTGTCTATTATCTTCTCAAAATCCCCGTTGGTCATTATCCGGCCGGGCAAATAACTGCCTGTGCCCAAGACGCGTATGCTCATTCAATTCTCCCGTTTATAACTAAATACAAAAAATAATATTATTATGATAGGCGAAAGATGCTGAAATGTCAACCGGACAAGCGTCCGGCGGCGAGCCGCGCGGCATGATATGGAGAGTTGGAAATATATGATCCCGCGTCCTTATTTTAAGCGAAGATGGTCAAGACCGTGAAATCATTTGTTGCGATTTTTGCATATGTATATTACGCGGCAAGCCTGCGGGCTTGCCCGCCCGAAAATAATTCTCGCAATGGAAGGCAAATATTGATATAATATGTTCAATATTATTACAAAAGGGGAGTTACAATGGATATAGAGATAATAAAGGCCGAAACCCTAAAGCCGAAACCCGAAGACGAAACCAAGCTGGGGTTTGGCCGCTTGTTTTCCGACTACATGTTCGTGATGGAATATGACGAAGGCAAAGGCTGGCATGACGCCAAGATAAAACCCTACAGCTACTTCAGCATTTCACCGGCGGCCACAGTCCTCCACTACGCTCAGGAAGTATTCGAGGGCCTCAAGGCTTACCGCGCCCCGGACGGCATAAACGTTTTTCGGTCCAAGGACAACTACGCCCGAATGATGAGGTCGGCGGAGCGCATGGCCATGCCCGGATTTGACGAGACGTTTGTCAACGAGGCTATGTTTGAGCTCATAAGGATAGAAAGGGACTGGGTGCCGAAGACGGACGGAACCTCGCTTTACATACGCCCGACTTACATAGGGATCGATCCCTTTGTCGGCGTTCGCGCGGCGAGCAAGTACATTTTTTACATAATATGCGGGCCGGTGGGCGCGTATTACGAAAACGGCCTGGCGCCCACGAGAATACTGGTGGAAGAACACTACACGCGCTCCGCCAAAGGCGGCACCGGATTTGCCAAGACGGGCGGGAACTACGCCGCCAGCCTTATCGCGGGCGAGGAAGCGCACAAAAAGGGCTGCGACCAGGTGCTGTGGCTGGACGCCGAGTACAGGAAGTACGTGGAAGAAGTGGGCTCCATGAACATAATGTTCGTGATAGACGGAAAAATAGTGACGCCGCCGCTGGACGGCACGATACTGCCTGGCATAACGAGGGACAGCGTGCTCAGGCTGGCGCGCGACAAGGAAGTGGAAGTTGACGAGCGCAAAATAACCATAGAAGAAGTTCTTGCCGCCGCCAGGGACGGCTCCATGAGCGAAGCTTTCGGCACGGGTACCGCGGCCGTCGTCAGCCCGGTGGGAGAGTTCTCCTATAAGGACGAGACCGTCAGCGTGGCGGGCGGCAAAATGGGCCCCATGGCAGTGGACTTCTACAAGACGCTCACGGACATACAGTATTCGCGCGCGGCGGATCCGCACGGCTGGGTCACGCGGGCGGTGTAGCGGTTAATTAAGTTGTAAGGGTAGTTGGGAGGTTATAATGGGAAACAATCGTAGGGCGATGCCGCTTGTTGCGGGCGCGTGCATACAGATATGCATAGGGATAATCTACATCTGGAGCATATTCAGGCTGCCGGTGAGCGAGTATTACAGCGCTTATGTGAACGCCGATTACGCCGCGACCTGTGTTTCGGCGACATACTCCATAATGCTGGCCATGTTCGTCTTGGGCATAGCCCTGGGCGGCCGCATGAACGACAAAAAAGGCCCCCGGCCGGTTGTGCTGATGGGCGGGATGATGTTTGTCGGCGGCATACTGCTGTCGGCGGCTTCTGTGGCCTTCGCTCCAACGCAGCCCTGGCTCCTGTGCGTATTTTACGGCGGGGTCGCGGGATTTGGCGTGGGCGCGGCCTACACCAGCACGATATCGTGCGCGCAGAAATGGTTTTTGGATAAAAAAGGTTTCGCGACCGGCATCATCGTGTGCACGTTCGGCGCGGCGACGGTCGTGTTCTCTCCGCTGGCCAATTACTTCCTTTTGACCTATGGCGTGGCGCAGACGTTCGTCAACCTAGCGCTGATATTCCTGGCGGTGATACTGGTCTTCGCTTGGTTCGTCAAAAATCCGTCGGAAGAGTACATGAAGAGGTTCGCCTCTTCACCCGCGCTTACGGGGCAGAAGCAGTACACGCCCGGCGAACTCGTAAAGACAAAGCAGTACTACCTGATCCTGATCGGCATGATGCTTTTGACGTCGGCTTACTTCATATTCAACCCGATATTCAAATCGCTCGCGCTGGACAGGGGGCTCTCCGAAGGCGCGGCGCTGGCCAGCGTAATGGTGACGGGCATAGCCTCGGCCACGGGCAGGCTTGTTGCGCCCTGGCTTTCCGACAAGGTGGGCAGGCGTAACGCGCTGCTCCTCCTTTACGTTATTACGATAGCCGCCGTCCTGATGCTGATATTCGTCCAGAGCTACGCTTACATGGTTCTTATAGCTATGGTGGCTTTCGCCTTTGGCGGCAGCGCGGGCATATTCCCCGCGATAAACGCGGATTACTTCGGCACCAAGAACGCGGGCGTGAACTACGGCCTTATAATGATAGGCTTCGCGGCCTCCGCGCTGATTTTCCCCTCTGTGGCCTCCGCGGTCAACGCCGGCGGCACGGCTACGGTGCTGACGTTTGTGCTGCCCGCTGTCGCGTGCGTGGCCGGCATTTTTGTAACGATGATGCTGAAGCCTCCAAAGAAGGCCGCCGAATAATTATTCCAAAAACAAATGGCGGCAAGGGGGAATATGTTTGATAATTCTCCCCTTGCCGCCGCAAGAAACAAAATCGGACTAATTGTTGTTATCAAATTTATAAATTTGCCAACCGCTTAGAATCCACGGCTCCTGTCTATCAGGCTGCCGTCTATCGCGTTGACAGTCAAAAAACTCAGGCCCAATTCAAACGTATTCGCGACTTCGTCCGTGTATGTCGTCGTGTACTCGCCGTAAATATCCCATGCGGGAACGAGCAGGCAGTTTGTGAAGTCTTCGCTTTGAGCTATCCTGCAAAGGCCCAGGCGGATCTCCTTTATGTTATAGACTATGCTTTTGACCTGTTCGGGTAAAACTTCATTGGCGCGCAGTATGTACTCCTCCATGAGCTTTTCAACTTCCTCGAAGGGCAGTATCTCGACAGTTTCAGACACGGTTTCGATCTCTTCGCTGGGCGAAGTGTAGTAAACGCGCTTTATGCCGCCGTCATCAATATACACGCTGAGCACTTCATTGGGCCACGCGCGCGCGTACTCCACATTGTTCATGATGTTGGAGGCGTAGTTTATGGGCAGCGCCTCTTTTTTTGTCATGAAGAACGCGTAACATTTGGGGCAGTCTGCGTACTGGAACTCTTCCAATCCTTCCGGGTAAGCGCCGGAAAGCGCCGCGCCCTCTTCGACTATTTCGAAATCACCAAGCCCTAGTGAGGACGCAAGGCTGTTCGCCAGCTCCCGCGCTTCTTCTATTGGCATGTTAGGAAGGTGCTGGGCGGTTTCCAAAGACTCGGCTACGCTGTCGCCCGGCTTGCATATCTCCATCGCCCCGGGGGCGGATTGTTCAACATACTCGAACGCGCCGAACTTTTGCGGGTCCTTCTCGATTATGAGCTGCGCGCTGTTGCCGTTAAGGCCGTTCCCCGTAACGTCTATCGTCTTGACCCCGTCGTTGTATATCAGCGCGTAGGGGTAGGGGTCCACGGCGGTAGGCTGCTGCTGGTCTTTGAAACTCCCATCGAAGGGCTCTTCATCTATGCTGTCCGGAGCGGACTGGTAAGCTTTCTCCAGTTCGGCTATATCGGGAGCTATCATCTCATCGTAAGCGGCGCGGTCCACGTCGGCGAGGTCGCTGCCGTCGCCGCGCTTGAGGCGGAGGATGTCCTCCTCGATCTCCTGCTTTGTGGCTTCCGTCGAGGCGCGTGACACGCTCACTTCATTATCCCCGTAAAACGCCTTTATTATTCCGTTAGCATCCTCATCGCTTATTTCGTGCGGGGTTATCCTTAAAACAGGAAAGGGGCCTTCCGTCGGCACGACGACTTCCGCGTCAACATTAACATCCACGGTTCCGCTCTGGGATGTGATTTTCTTGTTCAGCGCCGTGGGCGCTTCGTAGGTATAATTGGGCTCGGCCAATTGCGTCGTGTCAGCGTTCTGGATCTTTTCCGCTTCCTGAGTTTTCTCCGCTTCCTGTATTTTTTCTTCGATTTTGCCCTGCTGCTTGCCTATGACGGCTTGTGTCAGCGGCGTCGCCTGGCAGGCGCAAAAAATGCAGGCGCAAAACAGCACCGCCACCCAAAATGAGATTTTTTTGATATTCATTGCCTTCCCTGTTCTTTATCCGCGTAGGCGGCTTCTTTTATGATCAGGCTGCCCTAAAGGAACCGGCCTTTAAGGCAGCCTGAGAGAGTTTTAGATTATATCTTCCTTAACGTCGTTCCTGTTCCATGTAAACCAGTGCCCGGCTTTTGTGTGCTCGGAAGTTTTTGGAACCTTTATAGCGTCGTGCGTAGAGTATACCACAACGCCTGTGCTGGGGTCGCTGTTGCTCGAAACATAGGTCTGCATTTTGCCCCAGGTAGCGTTGCCAACAATTCCGTCCGCCTTAAGGCCCTTCTTGAGCTGGTAAGACTTGATATACTGCTGGCTGTTGGGGCCTATTATGCCGTCAACCTCGTTGCGCGCCATGATTTTTCCGTTGGTCCTTTTGGCCTGGGCCGCGTAGCAGTTCCACTGGACAAGTATGGCCTGGGCGCTGTTGGAGCCCCTTTTCACCAAACCGAAGGTGGATTGGCTCCACTTGGGATTGGGCCAGGGATCGTAAGCGAACGCGGTGGCCGCTATGGATAGCACGAACATGACTACCAATACAACAATTACCAACCGGAACAATACTTTCTTCATTTGTTTAACCCTCTCTCATATTGATTTTGTATGAAACCATACTACTATATGACGAAGGCGGAGAGCCTTTTGTTACGCTTTTTTTTGAGAAAACTTACTTACAAAACGGTTACGCGATTCTTACATTTACAACGTTCCTGTTCCAGGTGTACCAACGCCCGTTGCTTTTGTGCATGGAAGTCCTGTAAACCCTTATGGCGTCATGCGTTGAGTAGACGACTTTGCCCGTCCTCGGGTCGCTGTTGCTTGAAACGTAGGACTGCATTTTCCGCCAGGTGGAGTTGCCCACTTTGCCGTCGGCGGTGAGGCCTTTTTTGAGCTGGTATGATTTGATGTATTCAACGCTCCTGGGGCCGATTATCCCGTCCACATGCTCAAGTTTCATGATTTGCGCCTTGCTGTTTTTGGCCTGTGCGGCATAGCAGTTCCACTGCGCCAGCATAGCCGCGCCCGTCCTGTCTCCCCGTTTTACAACGCCGAATATGGTCTGGTTCCATGTGGGGTTGGGCCAGCCGCTGTAGGCGAACGACGTGCTTGCGAATGAAAGCACGAACGCGGCCATAAGCGCCAAAACAACAATTTTCAGCATCCTCTTTTTCATATCCATAATCCTCCCTAAATATTATTATTCCTGTTCCGCTTATATTTCTCTGTGTATATTTGACGGACGGCAGGTGGATTTTGTTACATTTTTTTAATAAAAAAATCCGCCTGGCGTGGAAAAATGACAGGCGGAAGCGCGTTGTTCTGAGCTGTTTCAGGCCGGATACAGGCGGACGGTAGTCCCGGTTCTTGTAAAGGTGTACCAGCGCCCGTTGCTTTTGTGCATGGAAGTCCGGGACACCTTTATGGCGTCGTGCGTGGAGTATACGACCTTACCGGTGCTGGGATTGCTGCCGCTTGAGACGTAGGACTGCATTATAGTCCATGTCGCGTTGCCCACCACTCCGTCTGATTGAAGACCCTTTTTAAGCTGGTAGTTTTTTATGTACTGCGAGCTGTTGGGGCCTATAATTCCATCCACCTCGCTGTTGGCCATAACATGCCCGTCGCTCCTCTTGGCCTGGGCCGCGTAACAGTTCCACTGGACGAGTATTGCCTTCGGGCTGTTGGTCCCATACTTGACTGTACCGAAGATAGTCTGGTTCCACATGGAATTGGGCCAGGCGTAGTAGGCGAACGACGTTGCCGCGAACGATAGTACGAACACAATAACCAGTGCAACCAAGAACAATCTCAACAATTTCTTCTTCATTTTCTCGACCCTCTCTCTTCTAATCTCCCTGTTCGAAATACGGCAGGATATGTTTTATGCCGCACTATATATAAACACTAAACGAAGGCCCGAATTACTTTTTGATAAAGTTCCCAAACAAAATAAATGGAGGCGCATTGCGCGCCCCCGGGAAGCTTTAATAACAATATATGAGGTTGCCTTATTTGACCTTAGTTACCTCGATGCCCTTGCCATAGCGGTTGTAGGTGAACCATTTCCCCTTGCTGGTGTGCTTGGAGGTCTTGTCCACGTTTATCGCGTCGTGCGTGTTGTAGACCAGCTCGCCGTTCACGGGCTTGCTTGTCGCGCTGGACATGGATGTCATCATTTTGGTCCATGTGCCCGTACCCACTTTCCCGTCGGCGGTGAGGCCTTTTTTGAGCTGGTAAGATTTGATGTACTCAACACTCTTGGGCCCGATCACGCCGTCAACTTCGTTCCTGGTCATTATAACGGCTTTACTGTTCTTGGCTTGGGCCGCAAAGCAGTGCCACTGCGCCAGTATGGCCGCTCCGCCCGAGGTGCCTTTTTTCACCAGGCCGAAAGTAGTCTGGTTCCATTTGGGATTTGGCCACTTGTCGTAAGCGAAGGCCGTGGTAGCGACGGAGAGTACGAAAACGACAACTAAAACAACTAAAACAAATCTTAATAAGCTTTTCTTCATTATTCTACCCTTCCTCTCAAATTAACGGTTTAAAGAATACTTGTATATATGAGACGTAGGCAAAGGCAAAAATGTTACAAAAATATTGAAAATATTTATTCGAAACACTTATTCGTACCTCAGCGCCTGTATCGGATGCAGTATGCTCGCCTTATTCGCGGGGTATATCCCAAACACAACGCCTATGGTTATGGAAAATCCCACGGCGAGGACAACAACGTCAAGGGACATGGAAAAAGTCATTATGCTGCCCGAATTGGCGGCCACGGCGCTCACAAGTTCAAGGAGGAACCATGAAGCCGCAAGGCCGATGGCGCAGCCTATGAGGCTGAGCATGAGCGATTCTATCAAAAACTGCATGAGTATGCTGCCCCTGCTCGCGCCAATGGCTTTTCTTATGCCTATCTCGCGCGTGCGCTCACTGACGGAAACGAGCATGATATTCATTATGCCGATGCCGCCCACAACGAGCGATATCGCCGCTATGCCCCCAAGGAGAAGGGTCATGGTGTTCGTTACGGTGTTCATGGTGTCCATAAGCACTGATTGGTTGAACACGCTGAAAGCGTCTTCGTCCTGCCTGAAACGCTGCATCATAAGCTTGTTTATGGCCGCCTCGGCCTCGTCCATGCTGTTCTCGTCAGTGGAACTGGCGTAGAAGGTGTTTATGTAAGGCTGCCGGGACATCCGCGATTCCACGGTGAAAGGTATGTATATAGTGGAATTGTTGCCCATCATAACCGCGACCATGTCGTCCGTGTCCTCAAGCACTCCCACAACTAAAAAGTTGCGGCCGCTTATGGAAAAGGTATTGCCCACCGCGTCCTGTGTGCCAAAGAGTTTGTCCGCGGCACGTGGGTTTAAAACCGCGACGGACGAGCTGTTGTTGACGTCGGCCGTCCTTATAAACCTGCCCGATTCTACCTTGAGGTTTTGTATGCTGCCATACGCGGCTGTAACTCCGTTTACCTGCACGGTTTCAGTCGTGGTGTTCTTCTTGGCCGTGGCCGTCATGGAGCCTAAAGGGGAGACCTGGGCAATCGCCGGGTCTTCGCCCACTTTCATAACGTCGTTTAAAGTCATGGGCCTGCCCTTGTCGTCCTTTATTGTGACGGAAAGGAGGTTGGTGCCCATGTCCTCTATCTGGCCCTGGACAGTGTCTGACGCGCCGTTGACCAGCGACACGAGCACAACGATTGCAATAACGCCGATGATTATGCCCAGCATGGTCAAAAATGAACGCATCTTGCTTGAAGCGATGGCGCTCCATGCCATTTTAAGAGTTTGCGCTATCAACCGCCTACCTCCTCGACGCGTCCGTCCAATATCCTTATACTGCGCCGCGCTTCTTCCGCGACCTTGCTGTCGTGCGTTATAAGTACTATGGTGTTGCCCGCGCCGTTGAGTTCGTGGAAAAGGTTTATTATCTCCGCGCCCGTCTTCTGGTCAAGGTTGCCCGTGGGTTCGTCCGCGAGTATGAGCGCCGGGTGCGTGGCGATGGCGCGCGCGATGGCCACGCGCTGCTGCTGCCCGCCGGAGAGTTCAGCCGGGCGGTGGCCCATGCGCCGCAGCAGGCCCACGCGCGTCATCGCCTCATAGACCCTGTCCCTGCGTTCGCGGGAGGACAGGCCCTGATATATCAGCGGGAGCTCAACGTTTTCTTCCGCCGTCAGCTTGGGCAGAAGGTTAAAGCCCTGGAAGATGAAGCCGATTTTTTGGTTGCGTATTTTGGCGAGTTGTTTTTCAGTATAGCTCTCTATCGCGAGCCCGTCCAAAAGATACTCGCCCTCGTCCGCCATGTCGAGGCAGCCCATAATGTTCATGAGGGTGGATTTTCCGCTCCCCGAAGGGCCGACGACGCTGACGTACTCGCCCCGGCCTATGTGCAGCGTAGCGTGGTCGAGCGCGCGTATTTCCTCATCGCCCATAGTGTATATTTTGGATATGCCGCGCATGCTGATCATGGGGCCGTCCGCGTATATCCTGTTCCTGAGCATGAATTTCCTGGCCATGGCTCAATCCTGCGGGGCGGCCGCCCCCCCGAAGGGGCCGCTCTCCATCATCCTTAATATCGCGTCGGTCGCGGAATTGTCCACATACACGACGTGGTCGCCCACAGAAAGGCCGGATATGACCTCCGCGTTTATGCCGTCAGATATGCCGGTGACTATTTCCGTCCGCTGCCTGTCCGAGCCGTCTGCCGCGCCGCTCGGAGATACGTAGACAAACTCGCCGTCTTTGTCTTCCTGAACGAGCTCAAGGGGAATCAGTACAACGTCCGTAAGCTGCTTTACTATGATTGTAGCGGAGGCGTTCATGCTTTCGTAAAGCCTTTCGTCCGCTTTGTCCAGGATTAGCGCAACGTCGAATGTCGTGACGCCGTTAATGGCGTCGCCGATTTTGGATATGCTGTCCACCCCGGCCGTAAAGTTCTCGTTTGTGAGCGCGTCTATGGTAACGTCCGCCTGCTGGCCGGTTTCGATGAGCGCTATATCCATCTCGTCTATCTCGACAGTGAGGGACGTGACGCCACCCGTATCTATGGACGCGATCACGCGTTTATCGTCGGAAGAAGCGCCGGCTGAAGATTGTGACTGGCTTCCCGCGCCCTGCTGCGCGTCAGCGCCGCTTTGCGATGCCCCGGAACCGTCCGGGTCTTCTATCATCTTTACCGTGCCGCCATAAGGCGTGGTCACGGATGGGTCTTTCATCATGGCGCGCGCTTCATCCAGCTGACCGGCGGTTTCTTCACGGTCGTCGAACGCTTTTTTATAGCTTCTGGTCATAACGTCGCTGTTTAGCGTTAAAAGCTGCCCGTTCGCGGACACGCTCTCGTTTTCTTCCACTTCAATATCGTTGACGATGCCGTCCTCCGCGATTATTTTAAGCGGCGCGTCTATATCTATCGTCCCCTTGCCCAGCAGTTCGCCGTCGAGGTAAACTTCGGCTTCCTCCATGTACACGGGCCCGTTGTCCGTGAACGTTACGACGTAGCCGTCCTCTGTAGTCTCTTTTATTTTACCGTCTTCTTCCGTCCCGTCAGACAGGCGCACGTCCAGCGTGTCGTCCAGATTCAGTGCTTTGCCCGTCTCTATGTTCACCTTCATGCGGCCGTTGGTCGA
This sequence comes from Christensenellaceae bacterium, assembly GCA_031556555.1. Lineage (GTDB taxonomy): Bacteria > Bacillota > Clostridia > Christensenellales > Christensenellaceae > UBA5399. The sequence continues at coordinate 905 of JAVBSU010000191.1, read as the reverse complement.
TATAAGCATGAGGGCGCCGTCTTTATCCAGCGCGGCGGCGGCCTCGCCGCCTTCCCCGACGAACAGCTTCTTAACGCGTCCCGCAACGGGCGACCTTACGTACTCCGTCTCTGTGTTGCCGTCCATGGACCTAAGTTCCGCGTCCAGGGAATCGAGTTCGTCCTTGAGGCTTTCGTAGTAGTCGCTTAAGGAGTCTTCGTCTATGGCGGCGATCTTATCGCCTGCGTTAACGCTGTCGCCTACGGACACGAAAGTTTCCGCTAATTCCAGTTCGGAGAGGATTTTTACGTCCTCGCTGCCGTTGGGCTCAAGCGTGCCCGAAGCGGTGACGCTCTCAGTCAAATCTCCGGCCGTGACGCCGTACACGCTGTACATGGAACTGGCCATATTTTGGGCTATGGTTTTGGTGTAGTAGTAATATCCTCCTCCCGCAAGGACGAGTATCACTATCAAAACGATGGGCCACACCCTTCTCTTCTTCTTTTGCATAGTATTAACCTCTAAAGATGCTGTGCGCAATAAAAGCTGCCATGATTAAGAATCATTAGCCTTTCGGCTCACAAGCTCCATTTAATACAATTTAAGCGCCTTATGTGAGCCGGACAAGGCGTATATATGATTCTTAGCGCATGTGCGTATTCGCTCAGGCGAATTTATAGCACGCGAAAGCATAAAAAAATATTTAGGTTGAAAATTCTTTCAACCTAAATATTACCATGGCAGCCTATTTGGGTCAATTAATACATAATATATTTCATACTTATTAGGGGCTGTTTCAAAAATATCATCAACCATCTTTTTGGCAATATTCCAGCCTGGCACATGCAAAAATGCTCATGATAGCGCTGCTAGCACTGCGCTTTTTGCAAGCACCAATCAGAAAAATTGCTCAAAAATCTAGCTAC
>JAVBSU010000141.1:0-36604 GCA_031556555.1 Christensenellaceae bacterium | reverse complement strand
CCGCCCGTATCGAGAGATCCGACTCTTACAAAATTCGACTTAAACGGTAATATCTCCTGCACAGCCAAACACAAATCCTCTTTCTTGCAATATCTGGTATTCTACCTTTTAAATGCCTCTGACAGACAATGCAATTATATCACAGCCGCAGCGTCAATTCTACAATTTCTTCGGCCCGAAACCCCGTAAGATTTGAATTTTTTGTGAACAACTTTGTAATATTTACTTAATAAATGTATTGTCTGGCCGCGAAAACCGTGATATAATATTCATGCAGGAAATACAGGAAAAATCAGGAAAGCGTTTACCGCAAGGAGGTTTACGATATGGATACTGTGAGAAAAAGCAGCAGGATACTTGGAGTGGCGCTCGCCGCCGTTCTGATAGCGGCTTCGTTCATGCTCTGCGCCTTTGCCCCGGCTACCGCGAAGGATGAGGTTCCTCCCCGGATACAAAAGTTGGAGTACGAGGACAACACGGTCAAGTACACTTATCACAATATAGTGACGGACGCGGACAAGACGATTGAGGTGCAGGTGTCGCCCGCGAGCCTGGCTACCTTCGGCCTTGAGGTTGTGGCGGAAGAAATGTTCGACCTGCCTCTTGAGGAGTCGCCCATAAATCCCAACTCAATAATTGTTGAGGGCGGCAAACTATACATAGATTTTACAGACAAGATATACGAATCTAATTTTGGCACGGCGGGCGAAGCCACTCTTCTTGAAAGCATAGCTGGCGCCTACCTCGATAACCTTCCCGATGTGAACGAAATCTACTACAGCGTAGAGGGCAAGGATTATACCACCGGCCACTTCGAGCTCTCCAAGGATATCCCGTTCGAGACGAAGTAATGGGCGGGCTCACCACCGGCCAGCGCCTTACGTGGGAAAGAAGGCTGAAAAGAAGAGATTCGAACTTTTCAAACCTGTCAATGCTCACGGACGGCATGCCCTTTTCCGCACAGGGGAAAAGCCGCCTTGAAAGCTCCATAGCGCGGTTGGCGGAACGTAACGACGCGCTGGGTATGGCTTTTCGCGAAGAGGGCGGCGGCGCGGAGTACGGTTACGCGCCCGCCGGTACGCCTGAGTTTTTGGAATTCAGCGGGCAGGCGGCTGCGTTTGAATGGATAGTAGAACAGAACGGCAGGGTGTGCGATCCTTTGGACGGCGCGCTCTGCCGTTTTTACATGCTCCGGTACGGGGACGCGCTCAGGGCTTTCATAAAGTCCGATTCCCTGGTGACGGACGCTTATTCGCTGTCAGTGATAAAAGACGTATTGGACGATGATGCGGCCGGGCGCGAAGCACTGTTCTACCCTTCCGGCTCCTACGATGCGTACGCGGAGAGCGAACGCGAATACTTAAAGTCCGCCAGGCGAAGAGAAGACGGCGAGGCATGGGCGAGGCTGATAAAAGCGCCGGCTCACATGTTTGATCTTTTGGAAGGCGGGCCGGGCGGTGACGATTTTGTATACGTGCTAAACATGGATGAGCCGCTACGGCTGGAATATCTTCAGCTTTGCGCCGACCACCGCATGACGGTTTTCGGCCTGGCGGCCTTGTGCTGGCACTGCGTGCTGGAATTGTACACGGGGCGGGGAGACGTAGGCATGTGCTACACGAGGAACGGACGCGACGCCACGACGCGCTCCATACTGGGCCACATGGTGGATACTGTTCCCCTGCCGTTCAACAACCTGGCTAAAGGCAGCCTTGGCCGGGCGGTGGACAGTTTCAGGGAGAGTATAGCGCAGGCATCGGCCGCGGGGCGCTACGGCATCCAAAACGTAGCGGCGGATATGCGGGCGCGCGGCCTTGATACGGAAGGGCTAATGAGCGTGGCCGTATCGGATATCAGCGGCTACGGATTCCCGTCCCAGGCTGAACTGTCCATTGGCAGCGGAGCCATGTATCCCCTCGAGGTATTCGTAAACGTCGGGGGGCGCGGCGAGATGGGGCACATTTTCCTGCGCTGTTCGGGAGATTTCATAAGCGGGGCAGCCGCTGAAAAGCTGGGCGGCGCTTTTCTAAGCCTTATACACTCCCTCTATTCGTACTGGAACAGGGACATTTTGGATATGGATATTTTTAATATAAGAACATTTGGTTGATAGGTTTTCCCACAAATGATATAATCTTGTATTATGTTCAGAGAGATAGCGGACATCGTTTCGGCGTTTAGTGAAACGCCTGCAGAGGATATCAGGCCGGACAGCGATTTGATCAGGGAGCTTAATATAGGCTCATATGAAATGCTTGAGCTTACGTTTGCGCTGGAAGCGGCGTACGATATCCTTGTGTCGGAATCCAGCATTAAGTACTTTGTCACTGTTTCCGACCTGGAACGTTATGTTGAAAGGGCGGTAGCGTCAAAACAGTTTTAGCCGGGCCTTTTTGTAGAGGCGCTGGAAAGCTTTGCGTTCCTCCCTTGGAATTACGGGTATGCCGTTGCAGTTCACGTTGAAAACAAAAGATTCAATAACCGATATATGCCGCTCATCGTGCAGGTAGCCGTCCACGTTATTTATCAGCTCAAGGCTTTTTTTTATTGCCTTTTCAATAAGTTCGAGGTAAGGCGCGTAATCGTAGAGGTCTTTGATTTCATCGTACGGGTGGTAGAGCATGGTGAAAAGGTCCAGCATGGTGAATTTGTTCTGGAACTTCATCCACTTAAGCTGCTTTTCGTCCGGCTTGTACATTTTTCTGTTGTACGATTCAAAATACGCGTAGCACGTTTCATAAGCGTGCGGCTTGAGCCTGAAGCCATAGTAAAGCTCCTTTTTTATGTGCTCGAAGAACCTGCTTATGGAGCCGTCCTTAACCGTCGTCTCATGTACGAAGGCGGCCCGGTCGAATTCCATGGCGTCTATGCCGTTTTCCCGCGCGTAAACAGTATCAATGGCGTATTCAAGCGTGTTGTGGTTGCCCATTGCGTCGGGGGCGACGGCGTTTATGGCGGGATGCAGCAGCATATCCAGATAATAGTGGGTAATGTAACCGTAAAAAAAAGAAGCCAGCGTATCGGAACCGCTGTTTTTTATGTACTGAGCGCTTTCCGTGAAAAAACGTTGCAGCCGCGCCCTGTGCAGCGCGTAACCGAACATTTTGTACGTGTGGCCCAGCCACATGGAGTAATACTTGTACAGGTAAAAATAATCCCCGCCCTGGGCGCCCGAATGGTAGGCGGCCAGGTTTGAGGATATAAGGCTTTTCACTCTTTCGTTTTCAATCCTGGCGAGCGTGCCATTCGCCATTATCATGTGAGTAAGGAAAGCAGGCATTCAGACTTCCTCAACCGCGGCAGTCCTCATAAAACAATTGTGTTCGTGAGCCTCTATTACACCCAGGCTCTTCATAATACCGGCGGCGGTTGCGTTGCCGATCTGTGTGTACCCGTAACTTTTCAGAGCGGACAGCAACCTGTCCGGGCGCTTGAACACATAGATGAACTTAAAGAGGCTGCCGTTTTCCTCTATAAGCTTTTGGCTGGCGCGCGCGTTTTGGGCCACAGCCGCCGCTTTGGCCACAGTAAGGCCGGTTATGCCGGCCGCATTGGCTATGTCATCATCGCCCATGCCGGCGCACTTTTCTATATCGTATCCAAAAAAAGCTTCGCAGAGCGCGTCCCGCTTATCAATGAGCGAGCTCTTTACGCGCCCCGCTCCGAAAACATTCAGGCATATCTGTTCGAATATGTCGCTGTCACTCGTCTTTATGTTGCCGTACTCATTGTCGTGGTAGGCGGTAAGTGCGTCTCCCACGGCCCAGGCACAGCGCTTAAGGTCTGTTTTTTCCATAGGAGATATACTAACACATTTTTATGCTTTTGTGTTGAATAATTTAATAATTTATTTTAAAATTGACGTATTATGGATAAAAAATACTGGAGCCAGAAGGTTTTAGGTCTCGACCCCTACGTTGCGGGGGAGCAGCCGAAAACGAAATTCATCAAGCTTAACACGAATGAAAACCCGTACCCGCCCAGCCCCAAGGTATTGGAGGCGATCGGTAGCGCGGCGAAGCGCCTGAGGCTTTACCCTGACGCAAATTCCGGACGCCTGTGCGAAGCCATAGCCGAGAGCCACGGCATCCCGCCGGATAATGTCTTTTGTTCCAACGGTTCGGACGAGGCGCTGGCGTTTTGTTACATGGCCTTTTTCGATCCCGGACGGCCGGTAAAGACTGTTGACGTCACTTACAGCTTTTACCCTGTATGGGCGCGGCTGTTTGACATAAGTCTCGACCGCGCGCCGCTGAAAGAGGACTATACTGTGGATGTTGAGGCGCTCATGGGCGCGGAAAACGTTATTCTGGCCAACCCCAACGCACCCACCGGCATAGCGCTGGACGCGGACAGCCTGGAGGCGGTAATCAGCAGCGCCAGGGGGGTGGCGGTCATTGACGAGGCCTACGTGGCCTACGGCGGCGGGAGCGTGGCCGGGCTGGTTGGTAAATACGGTAACCTTGCCGTGGTCAGGACTTTTTCCAAGTCGCACAGCCTCGCGGGATTGCGCGCGGGCTACGTAATCGCGGACAGCAGCCTTATCACGGCGCTAAAGGCGGTAAAGGACAGCTTCAACTCTTATCCGCTGGATATGCTGGCGCAGGCTGGCGCGGAAGCGGCCATCCGGGATGAAGAATACTCCGGCGGCGTGATTAAAAAAATAACGGACGAGCGCGCGAGGGTAGTGAACATCCTTAGGGAAAGAGGATTTTGCGTGCTAGATTCGAGCGCGAACTTTATATTCGTGAGGTGCGGCGACGCCCGGGAGGCGTACGCGCATTTGAGGCAAAACGGCATACTTGTGAGGCACTTTGACAGCGGGCGCACCGGCAGCTTTTTGCGGGTTACCATCGGAACACCCGTTGAGATGGACGCCTTTTTAAAGGCTATGGAGGATGTGGCGTGCGGATAGGAATAGTCGGACTGGGGCTTATCGGAGGTTCCATCGCAAAGGCGCTTAAAGCAAACACGCGGCACTTTGTGGCGGGCTGCGACAGGGACGAAGGCGTTATCCGGGCCGCCATCGGCGAAGGCGCTATTGACGGTGAGGGCGGCATCTCCGCCTGCGACGTTGTATTTTGCTGCCTGTATCCGGACGCGGCAGTAGATTATATCCTGAACGCGGACTTTAAGCCGGGCGCTGTCGTGACGGATGTTTGCGGCGTAAAGCGCTACATTGCGCAAAGGGTCAGCGCGCCACTCAGGGAAAAGGGAGTTAGCTACGTGGGAGGCCACCCGATGGCGGGCAGGGAGCTCAGCGGGTTTGCGGCCAGTGTTGCGCAATTGTTTGCGGGGGCGAGCTACATAATCTGCCGCGGTGAAGACACGGACGAAGCGGCGGTCAAGCTTTTATCCGAAGTAGCTGTGGAGCTCGGCTGCGCGCGCGTCACCCTTTGTACTCCGGAGGAGCACGACATGGCCATAGCCTACACGTCCCAGCTGGCGCACGTTGTTTCCAATTCTTACGTAAAGAACGATATGGCCGTACTAAAAGGATTCTCAGCCGGGAGCTTTGAAGACCTTACGCGCGTGGCCCGCCTCAATCCCTGTATGTGGGCAGAGCTCTTTATTGAAAACGGCGACTTCCTCTGCGGGCACATAGACACGCTGATAGGGAACATGCTCGAAGTACGCTCAGCCATAATGGCGGGGGACTTTGAAAAACTAAGCGGCCTGCTGGCGGAAGGAAGCAGGATAAAAGAGGCTATAAGCGGGCAGAACACCTGATTATTTCCCGTCTTCACATGTTGTTCACATTCTTTTAATAAAGTTTTAAGATGTGCATGTTTATGCGCTCACAGAGCGGTTATCAATAACTATATGCGTCAAAATCCGTTCCGTTCCTTGAAAGAGGCGCTAAAAGCCGCTTGACATTTTTTTCAAGCCGTAATAAAATAACAGGCGTCAAGCCGTCTGTTATGAGGCGGTAGTATGCACAAAGCGGCCTTCTTAAGTGGGGGGGTGCGGCTTTGTCGAACAGATGATTTAGGAGGAAAACATTTATGAAAAAAGCATTGGTTTCTATCGTATCGGTACTACTTGTAGGTCTGTTTGTATTCGCTGGCTGCACAAGCAGCAATGGCGGCTCCAGCGCTTCGGCTTCCGCGGATGCTAAGGCTTCCACTGAGGCGAGTGAGGAAGCGGCTGAATAAGAACCGGCTGCAAAAACGTGGGGCGTATTTGAAACCGGCCCGCGCATCTTGATCCGAAAAGAAACCTGACGCGTGCTTGCACTGTCAGGTTTTTTCTTAATACTTATATAAGATGCCAAAAGGCGAAAGGCCGTGGGCCGCAAGCTGAAATTTGGCATATGGCATTTCGCGGCAGGTTTGCGGGCGCTGTCCGCTTTTTTCTTTGCTTGATTGCGTTATATATGATATATTATACTGGTTGTGAAGACCTTATCGGAAGGGGAAGTATATGCTAGATACAAGAGAGCTCGGATTCATGATACCGGAAATTCTTATACCGGCGCCGGGCGTTGATTTATCCAAGTGGGCTGTCGTTGCCTGCGACCAGTTTACTTCACAGCCGGAATACTGGCGCGAGGTTGAAAAAATAGTGGGAACGTCGGCCAGCGCGCTGCACATAATGCTGCCGGAGATCTATCTTGGCCAGGACGGGCTTAAAGAGAGGATAGCGGGAATGAAGGAAACTATGAGCCGTTACCTCGACGACGGCGTGCTTGTGGCCGCGCCTCCGGGAATAATGCTCGTGCTCCGCCATATAGGTAAAAAGGTGCGCAAAGGCATCATGCTGGCGATAGACCTCGAAGCTTACGATTACGATATAGAAAAAAAACCAATGATACGCGCGACGGAGGAAACCGTGCTCTCGAGGATACCCCCGCGCGTTATGATAAGAAAGGGCGCGGCCGTGGAAATGCCGCATATAATGCTGCTCATGGACGACCCCGGTGACGAGGCGATAGGCGGTCTTTACATACAGCGGAACAGCCTCAGGAAAGTGTACGGCTTTGACCTAATGATGGGCGGCGGAAGGATAGAAGGCTACCTTGCTTCCGGGCAAAAGTACGTTGACGAGGCGGTCAGCGCCATAAGCCGGCTTAGGAGGCGGGACAACATGCTCTTCTGCGTGGGGGACGGCAACCACTCGCTGGCCACGGCGAAAACGATCTGGGACGAAGCGAAACAGCATTTGAGCGAAGCGGAGAGGGCCGATCATCCCTTGAGGTTCGCGCTGTGTGAAGTGATAAACTTAAGGGACAAGGCGGTGGAGTTCAAACCAATACACAGGCTTATAACGGGCGTAAACCCCGCGGCTTGCGCGCAGTTTGTAAGCGAACGCCTTATGGAGAGGGGCAGAAACCCCAAGCTGGTCTTCACGAGGTGGAACGCGTCCACCCAGCCCGAGGCGGAAGGCTCTTTCACGATCCCCTTCCTCTACCGCGACGGCGCGGGCAGGATAAGCATACAAAATCCCGTCCATCCCCTGGCGGTGGGCGAGGTCCAAGATATATTCGAGGAGTTTTTAGAGAAAAATCCGCAGGCGTCCATTGACTATATCCACGGAGACGAGGCTTTTACGGAACTCGCCCGGGGCTATGATTCGATAGGCTTTTACTTTGACGCGCTGAAAAAATCCGAGTTTTTCGACCTGGTCGTAAAGTGCGGCGTGCTGCCCAAGAAGACTTTTTCGCTGGGCGAGGCGGAAGAAAAGCGCTATTACATGGAGTGCAGGCTGCTGACATACGCGGATTACGACGAAGACGCAAATGCAAAAGAGGGGAAAGTATGAAAAATGATAACGGCAACGGCGTGATCGTGGCAAAATTCGGTGGGAGCTCACTGGCCGACGCCTCACAGTTAAGGAAAATGAAGGATATCGTGATGGCCGGCCCGAACAGGCGCTTTGTCGTCCCTTCGGCGCCGGGCAAGCGTGACGGCGGCGATACAAAAATAACGGACTTGTTGTACATGCTGCACAGCGCCGTTGTGAACAGGGACGCGGTGGATGAAATATTCTCCGCGATAGTGGAGCGCTACGTTTCAATTCGTGACGAACTCAGCCTTAACACGGATATAGAAGCGCGGTTAAACAAGATAATTGAAGATTTATGGCAGGGTGAGTCGGCGGACTATGCCGCGTCGCGCGGCGAGTACCTTAACGGCATACTCATAGCGGACTACCTTGGCTACGATTTCATAGACGCGGCGGACGTGATATTTTTCGACGACTTCGGCAACTACGACCAGAAGCGGACTATGTCCGTGCTGCCCGGCGTTTTAAAGGAACACGAGCGCGCTGTAGTGCCCGGCTTTTACGGCAGCAAGAAAAACGGCATGATAAAAACATTCTCGCGCGGCGGCAGCGATATTTCGGGCGCGATAGTGGCGTGCGCGGCTGAAGCGGTGCTCTACGAAAACTGGACGGACGTCTCAGGCTTTATGATGGCCGACCCGCGCATAGTGGACAGCCCAAAGAAGATAGACGTAATAACTTACAGGGAGCTTCGGGAGCTCGCGTACATGGGCGCGACGGTGCTGCACGAAGACAGCGTCTTCCCCGTGATAGAATCCGCCATACCCATAAACGTGAAGAACACGAACGAACCAGGGAACCCGGGTACGATGATAGTGCCCGAGGTTTCGGCGGAACTTTCACAAAAGAGCATAACCGGCGTGGCGGGCAAAAAGAATTTCACGGTCATAAGCCTTGAGAAGGACGGCATGAACAAGGAGATCGGCTTTGGCCGGAGGTTCCTGGCCTGCCTTGAGAAGTTCAGCATTTCCTTTGAGCACATGCCCACATCAATAGACACGATATGCGCCGTCATAGCGGATATCAGGATAAAGGGCTGCCTTGACCAGCTTTTGGATGAAATAAAAAAGACCTGCAAACCGGACAGCTTGGAAGTCTACTCCAACATGGCGCTCATAGCGACGGTGGGCCGGGGCATGATACGCCGGGTGGGCATTTCAGCCAAACTCTTCGGCGCGCTGGCGGAAGGCGGCGTCAACGTGCGCATGATCGACCAGGGCTCCAGCGAAATAAACATCATTGTCGGCGTGGAAAACGACGACTTTGAGAAAGCGGTGCGCGCGATTTATACTGCACTGGTGTAGTCATGGTCTTTAACGCGCTCTCGGCTGTTTTAATGGTGCTCATAATAATCGCGATCGGTTATTTTGTAGCCGCGCGTGGCTGGGCAAACGATTCCGTTACCTCGTTCACATCCAATTTTATCGTCAATATCACCATGCCCTGCACGATACTTGTGACGTTCCTGGGCATTTCAGACGAGGTTTTGAAGGATTCGTGGATGTACATAGCCGCCGCCTTCATAGGCGTGATCGTTACGTTTTGCATCGGCAAGGCCGTGGCGAAGGCGGCGAAGGTGCACAAGACGCGGCGGGGCGTCTTCACCGACATGTTTTCCTTCTCCAACTCAATATTCATGGGCCTGCCGGTGGCGCTCGCCATCTTCGGCGAAGGCGCGGTGATTTACGCAATATTCTACTATATCGGCAACACGGTGCTCATGAACAGCATCGGCATAATCGAGCTGGAGCGGGACAGCCGCCTCATAAACGGAGGGAAAAGCGGGAGCAGTTTAAAACTCATAGCGTCCTCGCTGCTAAAGCCGCCGCTCATAGCGGTTGCCATTGGAATAGTCCTTTCGCTCGCGGGAGTGACGGATGCCGTAATGCCGGATTTCATTACTTCGGCGCTGAGGTACACGGGAAACATAACTTCGCCGCTGGCGCTCGTTTTTGTGGGAATGGTGCTCCACAGGACGGGCCTATCATGCATAAAGCGCATGGACAGGGAACTCTCGCTCTCGCTCGTGGGGCGCTTTGTGGTCTCGCCGCTGGTCATGTTTTTTGTGACGCTGGCTATGGGCCTGCCCGCCCTGCCTTCGCATATAATGGTTGTGCAGACCGGCCTGCCCGTAATGGTTTCGGTATCGATTTACGCCGAGAACATCGGGGCGGATACCGACTTCGCGGCGCGGGGCATAGTCGTGTCCACGCTGCTCTCGTTTATAAGCATACCGCTATACATAGCCCTCATGGGCGTTTGATTTTTTGAAGGAGAACTGTTATGGATCTGAAAAAACTGCAAAACGGAAGCGATATAAGGGGAATTGCTATTGGAGAGGGCGCAAACCTGACGGAAGGCGCGGCTAAGGCGCTGGCCGCGGCGTTCTACGAATGGCTGAAGGCGCGAAAGAAGGGCGGCATGCTTAAAGTGGCGATAGGCAGGGACTCGCGGGTGAGCGGCCCGGCGCTGCTCAATGCCTGCGCGGAGGCGCTTGCTGGCGCCGGGGCGGAGGTAATCGACTGCGGCCTGTGCTCCACGCCAGCCATGTTCATGACCACGGTCACGGACGGATTCATGGCGGACGGAGCCATAATGGTCACGGCCAGCCACCTTCCCATGGACAGGAACGGATTAAAATTCTTCACGGCTCGGGGCGGCCTTGAAAAATCGGACATCGCGGAGCTTATCGCTACGGCCGAAAAGGGGGCCGCGACGCCAGCCGCGCAGCGGGGGAGCGTGGCGCAGCGCGACTTTATTCCCACGTATGCGGCCATCCTGCGCGACAAGATAGTAAAGGCCACCGGCGAGCAAAAACCTTTCGCGGGCTGCAAGATCATAGTGGACGCGGGCAACGGCGCTGGCGGTTTCTACGCGTCGCGGGTGCTTGAGCCGCTGGGGGCGGACACGGGCGGCAGCCAGTTTCTGGAGCCGGACGGCACTTTCCCCAACCACATACCCAATCCCGAGAACGAAGAGGCGATGGATAGCATCAGGGACGCGGTAATAAAGAGCGGAGCGGACTTTGGAGTGATATTCGACACGGACGTGGACCGCGCGGGCGCCGTGGACGTGGGCGGCGCTGAGATAGGCCGCAACCGGCTCATAGCCGTTATCTCCGCGATACTCTTAAAAGAGTTCCCCGGGACGACGATCGTGACGGATTCGGTGACGTCCAGCGGGCTGGCGGAGTTCATAGCGGCGTGCGGCGGCGTGCACCACCGCTTCAAGCGGGGTTACAAAAACGTCATCGACGAAAGCATACGCCTTAACGAAAGCGGAACCGATTCCCAGCTTGCCATTGAAACTTCCGGCCACGCGGCGTTCAAGGAGAATTATTTTTTGGACGACGGCGCTTACCTTATAACGCGCATATTGATCGCCATGGCCCAGCTCAAAAAGCGGGGAAAGACCATTTCAGGCCTCATATCAACATTAAAAGAACCGGCCGAGAGCCGCGAGATAAGGCTCAATATAAAGGAAGATGATTTTAAGGCGTACGGCGAAAAGCTTATAGCAAGCCTAAACGATTACGCTAAGGCACGGCCGGGCTGGCGCATAGCGTCGGACAATTACGAGGGCATTCGCGTCTCATTCGATAAGGGTGAGGGCGACGGCTGGTTCCTGCTGCGGTTGTCCCTGCACGACCCGCTGATCCCCATAAACGTGGAGAGCGATTCTATTGGCGGCGCAAAGATCATAATGGAAAAGCTTTACGGCTTCTTAAAAGATAAGGACGGCATCGGCCTCGCGCCGCTCACGGCGGCGATGGAGGCTGGCTGATCATGAAGATAGTCATACTGGACGGTTACGTGATAAACCCGGGAGACCTGTCCTGGAGCGGCCTTGAGGAGCTGGGTGAGTTAGTGGTGTACGACAGGACGCCCAAAGACCTCACGGTGGAGCATATCGGGGATGCGGAGATCATCATGACCAACAAGACGGTGATAGACGCCGGCGTGCTGGATAAATGCCCCAACCTGTGCTACATAGGCGAGCTGGCGACCGGCTACAACAACGTCGACGTTGAAGCGGCGGCGGCGCGGGGCATACCTGTGTGCAACATACCCGCCTACGGCACAAACGCGGTAGCGCAGATGGCGATGGCGCTGTTGCTTGAGATATGCAACAACGTGGGCGTGCACAATAGCGCCGTCAAGAATGGGGAATGGTCGTCGAATAAGGACTTTTCCTTCTGGAAGCGGCCGCTCATAGAGCTCTCGGGCAAAACGATGGGCATAATAGGCTATGGCAACATAGGCAGGGAAATGGAAAAACTGGCAAGAGCCTTCGGCATGAAAGTTCTGGTGTACAGCAGACACGCGAAAGCGGCCAACGCGGTGGCGCTTGACGAGCTATATGAGAAATCGGACGTGATCTCCCTGCACTGCATGCTGGCCGAAGAGACCGAAAAGATGATAAACAGCGGTTCCATAGCCAAAATGAAAAATGGCGTGATAATACTGAATACCGCGCGCGGCGGGCTCATAGACGAAGCCGCGCTGGCCGGGGCGCTTGCGGGCGGGAAGGTACTTGCGGCTGGAGTGGATGTCGTGTCCGTGGAGCCAATATCGGAGAACAATCCGCTGCTAGCCGCGCCCAACTGCTTCATCACGCCGCACATCGCCTGGGCGCCTAAGGAATCCCGCGAGCGCCTCATAGACATAACGTTAAACCATCTTCGCGCGTTTTTAGACGGCAAGCCTGTGAATGTGGTGAACGGAGTATGATAATAAACCTTAAGGATCCGCCTTAAGAATCCGCTGGGGACGGTCGTCCCCAGACCCCGCGCGAACTGACGTTCGCTTACTAAAAACAAACCGCGTTTTTGGAGATTCTTAAGAACCTTTTTTGGAAGCTTCTCCGCAAAAAGGTTATTAAGCCGCCGGAGGTAATAAAATGACAGACTATCACGAAAAAATGAAAGCGCTGTGCGAGTTTGACACGGCGTCCATATCAAACGTAGTGGCAACGTATCCCGGGAAGGATAAACAGTGCCTGGGGCTTTACGACCCGTGGCTCATAAACTGGTACACGGACCAGCGCATAAAGTGCATGTTCCCCAAGCTGGGGCCAAGGGCGGGGTTCGCGGTTACCTGCGTGTTCGGACTGCCCGATCCCAATTTCAAGCGGCTGGGTCTCCGCGACCTCTACAAAGCGCTGGACGCTTCAAAAAAGCCAACCGTGCTTGTCATAAAGCAGGATATGCCCAAGAAGTACAAAGATAAAAACGGCCTTGTGGGTGGAATAATGACCACTACCTTTACCAAGCTTGGCTGTGTGGGCCTCGTGTCCGACGGCCCCTCGCGCGACCTTGGCGAAGTACGGGAGATGGATTTCCAGTTCATGCTGACGGGCGCTTGCGCGGGGCACGGCGATTTTTCGCTAAAGGCAATAAATGTCCCTGTGTCCGTGTGCGGAATGGACGCCGCCCCGGGCGAAGTCGTACACATGGATGAGAACGGCGCGCTCAAGTTCCCGGCCGACAGGATAGACGACGTTATTGCACTGTCCCGCCGGTTGCTCGAAGACGAGACAAAGCGAATGGAAGCCATACGCGGCGCGGAAACACTGGACGAGATCCTTACCGCGGCCGCGGGCTACGGCAAGGAGAAATAAAAAAACGCCTCCGGCGGCCAAAGGAACTTTTGCTAGCGCTCAAAAGTTCCTCGGGACTCTTCAAAACCCGCTTTGTTAAAAAATAAGGCAAGCGTTAAGCTTGCCGTGGGGTTTGGGGGACATGTCCCCCAGCGGGGTTCAGGGGCAGCGCCCCTGACCGCCGGAGGCATAAATAGTTATAATCCTTAGTGCATCTCGCGTCCGCCCGAGATATTGAGCGACTGGCCGGTGCAGTAATCCGCGGATGTAGCGAGGAAGAACACGTACTCAACTACGTCTTCTATGGCTGCGAGGCGGCCCAGCGGTATTTTCGCGGAAAACTTGTCCACAACCTTTTCTTTCTCCATTTTAAGGTTCTGTATGTAGCCCTTGCTCACTTCCGACCACACGCCGGTGAAGTCGGTTATGCCGGGACACACGCAGTTAATGTTTATGTTGTAGTCGGCGAACTCGAAGGCGAGCGCCTGGGTAAGCGTCATTATAGCGCCTTTTGCCGAGCTGTAAGGAACCATAAGCGCGGAGCCGGTCTTGCCAGACTTGCTCGAGAAGTTTATTATTTTGCCTTCCCTGGCTTCCATCATGCTGGGCAGCGCGCCCTGGCAGCACCACGCGGTGCCGTACACGTTCACGTTGAACATCTTTTCGAATTCTTTTTCGGTGAGTTCGAGGAAGGGCTGGTTGTTGACCATGCCGGCGTTGTTTACCAGGCAGTAGATCGGGCCTAATTCTTTGACTATATCGCCAAACAGTTTTAAAGTGGCATCCCTGTCCGTCACGTCCTGAACGTACCCTTTTGCGGTATACCCCTTGCCGGCCAGGCTCTTTGCGCTGTTCATGATTTCGGGATCAATATCCGTCATGGCGACTTTAGCGCCCTGCGAAGCGAATTTTTCCGCTATGCCAAAACCTATGCTCTTTGCGGCGCCTGTCACGACGCAGACTTTTCCTTTTAAACGGTCACTTGATAAACTCATTTCTTTCTCCTTTTTGTATTATATTTTAAAATATTAATTGACTGCTTACGGCATCTGCTGCACGGTCAAAACCGTGAACACGCCGCCGTCGTTCTCCATGGCGCTCAGAGTGTAGAGGTAGCCGCCGTTCTTTATAAGTGCGCGGTTCTCTTCGAAAACAGCTTCGTTGCCTTCGGGATAAACATCCTTTAGGGCGGCGATCCCGCCCTTCAGATCCTCGATCGGGCCGTCGTAGCCGTAAGCCCTTGAAAATATCGGCGCGCCTGTGTAGCTGTCCGTTGCGTAGGGATCGAAATTATACAGCACGTAGCCGCTGTCCGCCGGTCCGCCGGTGAACTTCGCGATGTTCTCTTCGGCGGCTACCGCGTCTTCTGGGAATCCGGCCATGATTTTTTCGCGTATTTTATCCGCGTTAGGGGAATTGTGGTCCATATCCACTGACACGATGTTGGCTACGTCGGAGTAATAATTTTTTATAGTTACACCGTGGCCGTTTGCCTCGCCGGTCAAAGATAAGCTGGAATCGCTGTTTTCGCCCGTCTCCCGCGCCTTATCGACAGTTTTCATGTAGTGGCCGCGTATGGCGGGTATTTCCGCCTGCGTGGAGTACATAACCGTGGCGACACCGCCATCCGGCCCGTACTTGTAGGCGGACGACATGAGAAAGTCGTTTTCGTAAAGGGGCAGCCCTGTCTCAATGAGCCGGAGCGGCCAGGTGTCGTCTTCCATGCTTACGCTCCGCACCACGCCGCCTTCGGTGTTTTCCGTAAGCTTGGGCAGGATCAATTGCGTAAACACTAACACTATCGCCACCGCGAGGATGGCTAATATAACTATCCACAGACCTTTATTATTGTTGGTTTTTGTTTCGTTCATATTTATTCCCAATAAGATTTGAGCGCTTTTACCGCTCTTTCATAGTTTGCGTATTTTTCTTCGTATATGCCGGTGTTTTCCGCGTCGGGGTAGGTCACGCTTTTCACGTGGACCATCGCTTCCGATGCTTCCTCGAGAGTTGCGTAGACGCCCGCGGCAACCGCCGCGCACATGGCCGCGCCCAACGCGCCCATTTCCGTGGCCTTTGTAACTTCTATAGGCATGCCGAGCACATCGGCGAACATCTGCCTCCACTCGGCGGAACGCGCCGCGCCGCCCGCTATACGCACCGCGCCGGGGAGCCGTCCGTGCTTTTTCATTTTCTCTATGTGCCACTTGTGTGAAAAGCATATGCCTTCATAAACAGAGCGTATGAGGTGCTTTCGTTCGTGGTGGCCGCTCAGTCCCATGAATGTACCGCTCGCGTCCGCGCTGACGTTGCCGCCGTACACGAAGGGCAGGAAGAGCACATTGCTGTCTTTGGGGTTTGTCTCGCTTAAAGCATAGTTGCATATGTCGTAGGCAGAACCGCCCATTTCCTTAATCTGCGCTCGCTCGGTGGGCAGCAGCGTCTTAACGAACCACTCAAGGTTCATCGCGCCGGAAGGGCTGCCTTCCAGCAAGAGGTAGCGGCCCTCTATGACGAAGTTGGTAGTGCTGAAAAAGCTGCGGTCAACCACCGGCTCTTTCGCGACGTACTGGTTGTTCGCCCACGAGCCGACTATGACGTTGAGGTATTTTTCATCCAGGACTCCGGCTGCCAGCGCCGCTGTGTCGATGTCGTGGCATCCGGCGGCCACGGGCGTGCCCTCTATGAGCCCCGTCTCGGCGGCAGCCTGCTTTGTAACGCCGCCGCAGCTGTCCGTGGCGTTAACAAGGGGCGGGAACAGTGGAGCCAAATCTTCTATGCCCGCGTCGCGGAGCATGTCCGTATCTATCCTGCGCTCAAGCGTGTTTAATATTCCGCTGCCGCTCGCGTTGGTGTATTCCAGGTTGGCCGCGCCGGTGAGCTTCATGCGCGCGTAGTCCTTCACCATTAAGCACCACTTCGCGCGCTTAAGCGCATCGGGCTCGTTGTCCTTGAGCCAGGCCAGCACGCACAGCGGGATAGCGGGCCACAGCGACTGCATGTTTTTTGGATGGATTTTTTCGAAGGTTCCGTCGCGCATCCAGCGTTCCACGTAATCGCGGGCGCGCGTGTCCGCGCCTTCTATGGTATTCCGCATGCCTTTGCCGCGCTCGTCGACCAGGTAGGCTCCGCCGCCGTGGCCGGTCAGAGAGACGGCCAGTATGTCTTTCGGGTCGATGCCGGTCTTCGCGATCACGCCTGCTATGGTGGCTTTATTCACTTCCCACAGCTCGCCGATATCGCGCTCGTACCAGCCGGGACGGGGGCTATTAACTTCACAGTTTATTGAAGCCACGCCCCGCTCGTTGCCTTGTAAATCAAAGAGCCCAGCCTTGATGGCGGTGGAGCCGTTATCTATCCCCATAAGGTATTTAGCCATGTTTTTTCACCCGGGCCTACCTGCTCATCAGCCCGCCGGTAGCGTCGAATATGCTGCCGGTGGAGTAGGACGACGCCTCGCTGGACATAAACAGCACCGCGCGCGCTATTTCATCTAGTCCGGCCAGCCGTCCGAGAGGTATCTGCTTTCCGTATTTCTCCATTTCGCCCTCGCCCGCAAGCGTTTCCCTCGTCATGTCCGTCAGCATCATGCCGGGCGCCACCGCGTTTACGTATATGCCGTGCTCCGCTACTTCCTTGGCAAAGGATATTGTGAACGACACAACCGCGCCCTTGGAGGCCGAGTAGTGTGTTTTTCCGCGTTTTGAACCGTTAAAAGCGGCCTGCGAGGTTATGTTGGTTATCCAGCCGCCGCGCTTTTGCGCTATGAGCCGCCGCGCGAATTCCCTGCACGTTAAAAAAATACCGTTTACGTTTATATCCATGACGTTCAGCCACTCGTCGTAAGTTGTGTCCACTATCATGGTAACCGGGCACACGCCCGCGTTGTTTACTAAAATATCTACGGGGCCCAGCGCCCCTTCCGCGCCGTCGAACAACTTCGCTACCGAAGCTTCGTCCGCGACGTCCGCTTTGATTGCAATTGCTTTGACGCCGTGCTTTCCGGCGATTTCACCGGCTGCGGCGTTTGCCGCGTCCGCGTTAGCGGTGTAATTCAGGACAACGTTCGCGCCCCCGGCCGCGAACGCCGCGCCTATGGCCTTCCCAAGCCCGCGCGACCCGCCTGTCACTATCACGTTTTTACCTTTGAGGTTGAGTTCCATTGGTTATCTCCTGATACGAACTTAAGGGCTCCGCCCTTAAGAATCCCGCGGGGGAACTTGTTCCCCAGACCCCCGCTCACGGGCGTTCGCGTACTAATATAAATTTATTTTTAGTTGGGCTAACGTTGTGTGCCGGGTCAAGGGCCGGCCGGCCCTTGTGGGGTTTCAGGGGCAACGCCCCTGATTAATTATTTATTGTAAAGATCAGTCTGGATGTTGGGCAGTACGTCTACGAAGAAGTAGTCGACATTGTCCTGGTTGATAGTGAAAGCCGTGTTGTACATGTTGTCGGGAACGGGGTTGATGCCGGCGGCGGCGTTATCGGAAGAAAGCGGAACGTTCTTGAGTCCGCCGTTGTTGTAGTCTTCCATAACGAGGATGGCCATGTATTCGTCCGTGCCTGTCTTGTTGCACAGGGTCGCGGCAATGTAGCCGTCCTTTATGTACTGGAGGGTGGAAGGCTCACGGTCGTGAACGACTACCGTGTATGTGCCGGCGGCGACATTCAGTTCTTCCATGGCCTTGGAGATGCCCGTGCCGGAGGAAGAGTCGAGGCCAACTATGGCTGTGGCGTCGGGATAGTTGTTTATAACGGTCTTGCCCGCTTCGATAGCGTCGGCTGTTACGGCTTTGTCGTCAACTTCAGCTATTATTTCCCAATCGGGATAGTTTTCGGCAAGATAGTCTTTTACGCCCCTCAGTTTGGCGTCGGTGTTGGAAGCGCCCCAGTTGCCCATGCAAACGAGCTTGCCGGATTCGCCCGCGTTCTTTACGAGCTCCCTCGCGGTGTCGCGTCCGCAAACGTAGTTGTCAAGGCCGATATAGGTCAGCGCTCCGCCGATGTCTTCCTGCACTTCGCCTATGCGCGTCTCGGTGGCGACAACGGGGATGCCCGCCTCGGTGGCTCTTCTTACGGCCTCAAGGGGAGTAGCGTCCCAGAAACGGGTGATTATGCCCGCGGGCTCTTTCGCTATGGCCTGCTCGATAGCTTCGGCTTGAGCGTCAGTGTCCCAGCCGTCCGGCCCTAAGGCGACTATGTTTACGCCAAAGTACTCGGCGGCGTAACGGAGGGCGAGGTGGGAATCGGCGAAGTAGGTGTGCGCCTGGTGTGAAGAGCACATGTAGTAGGTGCGGCCTTCGGCGAGATTCGCGAACGTGACCTGCGGCCCCGCGGCTTCTTCGCCGGCAAGAGCGACGCCGCCCATGATAGTGAACGTGAGAGCAACTGCCAGGATGATAGAGATGACTTTCATTTTCTTCATTACTTCATTTCCTCCTTAATATTAATAGCTTTCGCTAAAGTTTAAAATTAATCCGCAACCAGAAGTTCCACGCCGCATTCCTTGGCCTCGTCTATTGTGGACTGATCCACTTCCTTATCGGTAACTATTAAGTCCACGTCCGTCGCGTCGCACACCTTGCTCAAATACGTCTCGTTGAACTTGGTGTGGTCGGCGAGTATTATTGTTTCGCGGGCGCAGCGCATCATGTTCCGCTTGACCGCGCCCTCTGAAATATTGGGCGTCGTAAGCACGTTTCCAACAAAGTCTATGCCGTTTATCCCAAGGAAAGCCTTGTCCACCTTGACCTGCCTTAAAATGAGGTCGGACAGCGGGCCGGTGCAAGAGAGGAGGTTCTTCCTTATCTGCCCGCCTATCATGACGATCTCCACATCG
Source organism: Christensenellaceae bacterium (assembly GCA_031556555.1). Classification (GTDB taxonomy): domain Bacteria; phylum Bacillota; class Clostridia; order Christensenellales; family Christensenellaceae; genus UBA5399. The sequence continues at coordinate 17,382 of JAVBSU010000141.1, read as the reverse complement.
CAGCTGGCAAGCTCGGTAACGACGTGCACGGAATTGGTGACGACCATAAGCCCCACGGGCGGCTTTTGGCGTATAATCTGGCAGAGCTGCTTGGTGGTGGACGAAGAGTCCATGATTATCGCCGTATTGTCCGCTATAAGATCGTACGCCTTGCGGCATATCCGCTCCTTAAGGTCAATGTTCATTGCTTCGAACTCGGCGAACTGCGGCTCGTTGTAAGTGCCGCTGTAAGGGTCTATCCTTACGGCGCCGCCGCGCGTGCGCTTAAGCCTGCCGAGCTCCTCAAGTTCTTTAAGGTCGCGCCTTATGGTGACTTCGGAAGTGTTCAGCCTCTGGCTGAGTTCAATGACCGACGCTATATTCTTTTTCTGGATTATGTTTACAATGTGCTGCCAGCGTTCTTCGGCCAACATATAGGCTTACTCCTTTCCGAGCATTCTCCGCTTTCTTATTTGCAGGTAGCCGTCAACGGAAACGACTGCTATGAGCACTATGCCGAGCGTAATGCTCTGCACGTGCTGGTTGATCTCGTAGAGGTTGAAGGCGTTGCTTAAGAGCGACAGGAAGAACGTTCCGAAGAGCGCGCCTATCATGTTGCCCTTGCCGCCTAAAAGGCTGCCGCCGCCGATTACGCAGGAAATTATGACGTTCATGTGCGAGTTTTGGCCTATGTAGCGCGTGGCCGCGCCCGAGCGCGCGTCTATGAGTATTCCGCCAAGGGCGGCGAGCACGCCCGTTATTATAAACAGGCTTATCCTTATGCGGCTCTTGTTTATGCCCATGGCGCGGGCTGCCGATTCGTTGCCGCCTATGAAGTACATGCTCCTGCCCCAGGCGGTGTAGCTCAGTATTATTGTAAATACCACGCAGAGTATTATCATTATCCAGAACATGTAGTAAATGCCGAAAAGATGGCCCTGGCCGATCTGCTTGAAGCTTTCGGGAAGGTCGGAGTAGCCCGTCTGGCCCTGGCCGACGATAATTAGCTCCGTTATACTCCTTATTATGTACATCATGCCCAGTGTTGCTATAAGGGGGTTGACGCCCGCCTTTTCCGTTATGAGGCCGTTGATGACGCCCACAAGCGCGCCCGCGCCGAGGCCCAGGAACACCGACACCGGAGTGGGCATGCCAGCCGTAAGGGCCATGGCCGCGACAAGGCCGCCAAGGCACATCACCGAACCCACCGAAAGGTCGAAAACGCCCGTTATGAGCAGCATCATCATGCCCAGCGCGACTATGCCCTCGGGGGAGATGCTGAATACCAGCGATTCAAGGTTGTAGGAATTGAAGAAGTACTTGCTCGTTATGCCCAGTATTAATACCATGGCCACGCACAGCGTTATGGAGATGCTTTCCGTCCGTTTGAAGAAGCCTCCGAGCGGGTTTTTCCTTGCGGCTACGTTGTTTTTCATTGTACCGCCTCCTTCTTGTGTGAAGACTGCGCCTTACTAACGCCCTTATCGCCCGCGATCCTCACGCGCGTGTCTATGAACACGGCAACTATCAGGATAACGCCCACCACGAACTGCTGGATGAGGGGGTTTATGTTGTATATTATCATTCCGCTGGATATCATCGATAAAAATATCAGGCCAACGCACGACCTTAGTATGCTGCCCTTGCCGCCGGAGAGGGAAGCGCCTCCGAGGACGACGGCCGTCAGCACGGTGAACTCCAGGCCAAGGCCGATAGTCGTCTCCGCGAACCCCAGCCGCGCGCCGGTCAGCAGCCCTCCTATCCCAGAAACGACGGAAGACACGACGAAGACGATTATTTTTATCATGCCCGACCGTATGCCGTATATTTTGGCCGTCTCTATGTTCTCGCCCACGAAGTACATCTTTTTGAAGATAGATGTGCGTTTCAGGAGTATTTCGAGTACTATGACCATTACTACCATTAGTATTATTGTAAGGTAGACGGCCTGCTGGCCTTCGCCCACCCTCACCTTTGCTATGGCCTGGTACTTCTGAGGGTAATCGTAGCCGTAGAGGTTGGAGCACAATAAATCGGCCAGCCCGCGTACAGCCGTCATGCTCCCGAGCGTTACCATCATTGAGGAAACCTTGAACTTGACGACCATGAAGCCGTTCGCGAGTCCAATCAGTCCGCACAGCGTCAGTGAAAGCACAACAGCCGGGAAAAGCTCCGCGCCGCTCTTCATCAGCATACCGGCCATCATTCCCGAGAAGGCGAACACAGAACCTATCGAAAGGTCCAGTTCGCCCATTATGATGAGCAGCGTAAAGCCTATCGCGCCGAAGAAGTTTATTGAAACGCCGTAGAGTATGGAGTGTATGTTGTTGAAAGATAGGAAGGTGTTGCCCTTGGTCGCCGACAGGAATATGAACAGCGCCAGGGCGATTATTATGATGGTCAGAGAGCTTGGATCGAATTTTTTCTTTGTGTCGATCTTAATGCCTGTATCTTTTACACTCATATGCTTACCCCCTTTTATCCGTGTTACTTAGTGCACGGTGCCTGACGCCGAGGCCAGTATGTGTTCTTCGCTTATTTCGTCTTTTGCTATCTCGGCCGACACTTGGTTCTCGTGCATTACGATTATGCGGTCTGCTATGTTCATGAGCTCGGGCATTTCCGAACTGAAAACGATTATGCTAACGCCCTTCTTGACGAGGTCTATCATGAACTTGTGTATCTCGGACTTAGCGCCCACGTCAACGCCCCTCGTGGGTTCGTTCAGTATGAGGACTTCGGGCTCCCTCGTCAGGCACACGGAGAACATGAGCTTTTGCTGGTTGCCGCCCGAAAGGTTTTTGGGGAGCTGCCACACGGAAGGTATCACTATGTTGAACTCCCGTATATACTTGTCCGTGTACTCTATCATTTTTTCCTTATCGAGGAATATGCCGTGGGTGACCTTATCTAAAATGGGCATCGAAATATTGTCGAGGGCCGGTGATTCCAGTAGCAGGCCGGCGTTTTTGCGGTTGTTGTTAAGGTACATTATGCGGTTTTGAACCATGGTGGGCGTGTTGAGCTTTTCTATCTTCTTCCCTTTGAAAAAGACCTCGCCGCTGCTCGCCGCCTCAAGGCCGTATATCATGCGGGACAGCGAGTTGGTGCCCGAACCCTCAAGGCCGAAGAAGCCGAGTATTTCACCCTTCCTTAGCCCGAAGCTCACGTCCTGTATGGATTTTCTCTTTGTTAGGCCCTTGACCTCGAATATGACTTCGTCGCTTATGACGGTGTCGTCCGCGCGCACGGCGTAAAGCGTGTCCGTGAGCTCGCGCCCCACCATTTTGCTTATAAGATCCATTTCGGTGAGTTCGCTCGTGTTGCCGTAAGTGCCTATGTACGTGCCGTCCCTTAAAACGGTTATGCGGTCGGAAATGCTCATGACCTCGTTTATGCGGTGGGATATGTATATTACGGTTATATCCTGGGCCTTAAGGTGGCCTATTATTTCTAAAAGCTTGTCCGCTTCCTCCATGTTGAGGCCGCTGGTGGGTTCGTCCAGCAGGATTATTTTCTGGCCGACGGAAAGTGCCCGCAGTATCTCTACCATTTGCTGCTGCGCCAGCGTCAGTTCGTCCATTTTCTGCGAAGGGCTTATGTCCATGCCGAACATCTGGATTTTGCCGGCGGCTTCCGCGTTCATTTTTTTCCTGTCTATGAGTCCGCGCTTGGTGCGGTAAATCATGCCGGGAAACATGTTTTCGGCCACGGTCATGTTCTCGAAGATGGCGAGTTCCTGGTGCACCATCGCTATGCCCATGTCCATGGCGTGCTTGGGATCGTAGTGCTTTATTGGCTCGCCGTCCATTATGATCTGGCCGCTGGTCGGTTCTTCCTCGCCGCTTATTATTTTTATAAGCGTGGATTTGCCCGCTCCGTTCTCACCCAAAAGCGTGTGCACTTCGCCCTTTTTTATGGTGAAGCTCACATTTGTGAGCGCCTGGACGACGCCGTAGCTTTTGGAAACATTTTCAATCTGAAGTATTATGTTGTCCATATGTACTTCCCTTCGTATACAATGTAGCGAAAAAGTGACTCTTCCGACAGGCTCATGTAAAACTAATATTTTATTTTTACGGAATAACGCTTTTGATTAATTAATTCTAATTTAGTACACGATTGATCATATGTCAATACTAATGTCGAATATTTTGCGGAAAAAAACGCAATTTGTTTTCGAAGTTGATTGGTTTTGGTCGAAAGAACAGTAAATAGCGCCTTGTTGCGGAGGAGGTTGAATTGAGGTATAATAGCCGCGCAGGGATATGGTTGCGGACGGTTAGCCGCCAAAGCTCTATTTCCACTATGGGTGGGGATAGGACGGAGGTGGTGCTCATGGAGTATTTAATCATTTTAGTAGTAATACTTGTGATCCTCCACAAGCTTTTTCGCAAAGAAAAATAGCCGCCCACACTGGTACGTGACGGCTATTTAGCATGTGACGGCTAACCGTTCAAAACGGTCATATCCTTGCTCCTATTATACCCCATTTTACAATAATGTCAAACGGAGGCGAAAAAATACTATACCGGCGCTTACCCTTTTGTCTGCGCCTCGACAAGCGATTCGCCGCAGTAAGTCTGCCGGAGTTTGGGCTTTTCTATCTTGCCCGTGAGGTTTCTCGGGACTTCGGCGAAGATTATCCGCCGCGGGCGCTTGTACCTTGGCAGCGCCTTACAGAAGTAGGCGATGTCCTCTTCCGTGCATGAAACGCCTTCCTTGAGCTCTAGTATGGCGGCGGTTATCTCTCCGAGGCGGTGGTCGGGCAGGCCGATGACCGCAACGTCCTTTACGTTCTCGTTAGTGTGCAGGAAGTCTTCTATCTGCACAGGGTATATGTTCTCGCCGCCCGAGATTATAACGTCCTTCTTGCGGTCAACAAGGTATATGAAGCCGTCGTCGCACTTGGCCATGTCGCCGGTGTAAAGCCAGCCGTCCTTAAGCGAAGCGGCCGTGGCTTCCTCGTCGTTGAAGTAGCACTTCATTAGGCCGGGGCCTCTTACAATAAGTTCGCCCACTTCGCCGGGCGCGGCTTCCGCGCCGCCCTCGTCAACTATTTTAGCTTCCCATTTGTAACCGGGCACGCCGATCGCGCCCACTTTAGCTATGTTCTCCACACCGAGGTGCACGCAGCCGGGGCCGGTGGACTCGCTCAGGCCGTAGTTAGTATCGTATTCGTTATCGGGAAAGTATTTCAGCCAGCGCTTTATGAGGCTGGGAGGCACGGGCTGCGCCCCGATGTGCATGAGCCGCCAATTACCGAGGTCATAGTCTTCAAGCTTGATTTTGCCGTTTTCTATGCTGTCCAGGATGTCCTGCGCCCAGGGTACCAGGAGCCAAACTATGCTGGCCTGTTCCTCCGAAGCGGCCCTTAATATCCACCTCGGCTTCACGCCGCGCAGTATTACCGCCCTGCCGCCAACAAGAAAGCTGCCGAACCAGTGCATTTTAGCGCCCGTGTGGTAGAGGGGCGGTATGCACAAAAATACGTCTTCCTTTGTTTGGGAGTGGTGGTTCTGTTCGGTTTCGCAGGCGGATACGAGGCTGCTGTGCGTGTGCAGTATGGCCTTTGGAAAGCCCGTTGTTCCGGATGAGAAATATATGGCCGCGTCCTCATCGTCCGAAAGGGGTATTCCCGGTTCTTCGGTAGAAGCGTCTTTAACGGTTTCATCGTAGTCCATCGCGAAGGAAGGGCAGCTATTGTCCCCTAAAAGGTCGACGTAATAGAAATATTTGACGCGCGGCACGCTGTCCCATATGCCCGAGACCCTCTCTAAGAATTCCGGCCCGAACACAAGCGCGTCCGATTCCGAAAGCTCGAGGCAGTACTTTATCTCGTCCGCCGTGTAGCGGAAATTCATGGGAACCACGACAGCGCCCGTCTTTAGCACGCCAAAGTAAATGGGCAGCCACTCCAGGCAGTTCATGAGCAGCACGGCGACTTTGTTGCCTTTGCCTATCCCCTTGCTGAGAAGGTGGTTGGCGAAGCGGTTGGCTTTATCGTTGAATTCCTTCCACGTTATCTCAAAGCGGTAGCCCTTTGCCATGCCCGGTTCCACGAGCTCATATTCCTTCCAGGTTTTCTCGTGATGTTCCTGGACCTCGGGATTAAGCTCCACAAGGCAAATGTCGTCACTAAATTTTTTTGCGTTCTCGATCAATATCTCAGTTATCGGCATGCTATTTTATACCCCCAAAACAATATAATATGCTCTATGCCACCCGTTTCCGGGTTTTCAGCAATATGAGCGTTCCCACGAATACCATGACTCCGTAAGTCAACAAACTCAAAAATTTCATAATATTACTCTCCCTTTACTCAAGTTATTATACTACATCATCTTAGACGACTCAATACGCTTTCTCAATATACTTAAGCAATCTTTAATAAAACGTTGCGCATTTGTTAAACCTCTATATAATTAAATTAGTATGAACAGTATTAACGAAAAACAAAGAAAGCTGATGGAAAGCCTTAAAAGCCTAAAAAATCTTGCCGTAGCGTTTTCGGGCGGCGTGGATTCGGCTTTTTTATTGAAGTCGGCTAAGATGGCGCTCAACGGTAACGTGTTGGCGGTAACGGCGCGGCTGCGCTCCACCCCGAGCTGGGAAATAGGCGGCGCCCGGGCCTTCGCGGAGGAGCACGGCGTTGAGCAAGTTGTTTTCGACATGGACGAGCTTACGATCGACGGTTTTGCCGGAAACCCGCCCGACCGTTGCTACATCTGCAAGCGCGCCGTGATGGGCAGGGCGAGAGAGATCGCCCGCGGGCACGGTTTTAAAAACCTGGCCGAGGGTTCCAATACGGATGACGAGTCCGATTACCGGCCGGGCGCGCGCGCCGTTGCCGAACTGGGGCTGTTAAGCCCTCTTAAGGACGCGGGCCTTGGCAAGGATGAAATAAGAACGCTCTCCCGCGAACTTGGGCTGCGCACCTGGGACAAGCCCGCATACGCCTGCCTGGCGTCGCGCTTCGTGTACGGCGAGCGCATAAGCGAAGAAAAACTAAGGATGGTGGACGCGGCGGAAAGCTATTTGCACGGCCTGGGTTATGCGGACGCGCGCGTGCGTGTGCACGGCGGTCTGGCCCGTATAGAAGTAAACGTGGACGAAGTCGCCGGCTTCACCCAAAAAAACGCGGCAAAAGAGATAGACGCGTTTCTTAAGGAACTGGGTTTTACCTACGTGGCGCTCGACCTTAGCGGCTACCGCCGGGGCAGCATGAACGAGGTTCTTTAACGCCTAATTTAATTCGTCCAGCGTTAAAAGATAACCTTCCGTAAAGTTTTCCAAGAAGTAATCGGCTTCGGGCATGTTCATTCGTTTTATGGCTTTGAGCGTCTGGGCCTCGGCTTTGGTGAACTCCGTGTTGCCGCTCTTTTTTTCCTCCACGCACTTTACGTAGGCGCAGATCTTATCGGCCGCCTTTACTATGCGCTTGACTTCCGGGTCTACTTCTCCCAATACGTAGGGGGCGATGCGCGCTTTCATTTGGCCGGGCAGCATTTCGGCCATGGTCCTCTGGGCGTGCGCTTCTATGTTCTGGTAGGCTTTGGCGATGCTGTCGTCAAAGTATTTTACCGGCGTGGGCAAATCGCCGGTTATGGCTTCGCCCGCCTCGTGGTAGAGGGCGGCCAGCACGGCTTCGGCCTCGGATATGCTCCCGCCGAACATTTCCCGGTTTATTACGGCCAGCGCGTGGGCGATGACCGCGACGTCAAACGAGTGCTCGGAAACGTTTTCTTCTAATGTATTCCTCATGAGCCCCCAGCGCTTTATGTGCTTTAAGCGGGAGAGGTAAGCGTAAAAGCTTTTTTTCATATACACTTGACACTCCTTTTATTTTAATCTAGTATAATACTATACCACAAAGCGTGGCATAAAACTTCATACGCCGCTAGGGGTGCCTTAAAACCACTTGGTTTTGTAAGCTGGCTGAGATACATACCCTATGAACCGGTCACGGTAATTCGTGTGCAGGAAAGCGAGTCTTTCTAAATTTTTTTCAACTCCTGCTCCGGTGCGGAGTTTTTTTATTCGATGCGGAGTTTTTTGGGTTAAAACCGCGGCGGGAGTTTAAAAATCTACGATTAGAAATTTGGAGGATTAAAAGCATGGATTGGTTTAATGAAGCGTTCGGCGGTTTTTCGGAAATAACGGCGGTGACGCTGGTGATAGTGATCGCGGCGCTTGCCGTGGGGATAGCGGGCTACGTCTTCTACCGGAAAAAGGCCAGGGAGGGCGGCAAGCTCACAAAATCCCAGTGGACTACAAAAGAAGTGACGACCGCTGCCCTGTCTATAGGCGTGGCCTTCCTGTTAAGCTATATAAAACTGTTTTCAATGCCCCAGGGCGGGTCGATAACGCCGGCCAGCATGCTGCCCATAATGGCGTTCGCCTACATTTACGGCGTAAAGAAGGGCATGATAGTCGGGTTTTGCTACTCGCTGCTCCAGTTTGTACAGGAGCCGTTTTTCCTGACGCCCGTACAGTTTTTGCTGGACTACGTCCTCGCCTTCTCGCTTTTGGGACTTGCCGGCCTGGCCAAGAACAACATTATACCCGGAATAATCTACGGCTGCGCGGGCCGCTTTTTGTGCCAGTTCGTTAGCGGCTTCGTCTTTTTCGGGGAATACGCGCCCGAAGGCGTGCCCGCATGGCTGTATTCGCTGGGCTACAGCGGCTCGGTTGTGGGAATAGAGTGCGCGGTTTGCATAGCCGTAGCGGCCATACCCGCCATATCAAGGATGTTTAACCGCGCGAAGGCGCAGGCCAAAGCGCAGCTCGCGGGCACTGCAAAAGCCAAGACAGTCGCTACAGCGGAGCGTTGAAGAAGGTTTTCACTTCTTCGTAGCTGCGGGCGAGCTGGGCGTAGCTTTTATAGTTGTTCGCGTAGACTTCCATCATAATGTGTCCGTCGAAGTTAGCGTTTAAAAGAGAGGCTTTAAGGCCCTGCCAGTCGGATTCGCCCGTAAAGGGAAGGCAGGGCGTAACGCCTTTCTCAGGATCTATCCTGTAATCGCAGACGTGCACGTGCTTTAAACGGCCGCCCATGCCCTCGATGTATTCCGCGGGCGGGTAGCCGGACTGCGCGGCCTGCTTCATGTCCAGGGTAAAGTAAAGGTTGCCGGTACCGGTATGGCGCAGCAGCTGTTTCGCGAAGGAAGGAGTGCTGTACCAGCACCAGTGCACAGTCTCGTAGCAGAGCGCCACGCCAAACTCCCCGGCGCGCTCGCAAAGGGCGGTCAGGCGCTCGCCCACCCGTTTGAAATTTATATTGGGCTTTCTCGCGACTTTTAAGTGTATGGGCCCGTGAAACACGTACACGCCCGCGCCCAGGCTGTGCGCCGCATTAAGCACGGCTTCGAAAATTTCCATCGCCTCGGCCTGCTGCCGTCCGTGCCTGGAAAAGAGCTGGGGCTCAAAGTGCGTGGGCAGCGCGTGCACCGAAACAACCTTAACGCCCTCGCCGTCACACACGCGCTTGAGCTCGCTTATGTATTCCTTTGTGTACTCCATGCGCGCCGAAAAGAAAATTTCAGCCTCCCTTATCCCAAAGCGTCCAATCCTTACTATAGCGTCCTCGTTGTACAGCCTGTTGAAAAAGCAGGCTGTTGACATTCCGGTTTTCATAACTCATACTTTCTGCATTGCCATTTTTGATATATAATATAGTTTAACATAAATTTAAATTGAAAGCAGGTAAAATTATGGCTTACAGGATAGCGCTTATACGGGGCGACGGGATTGGCCCCGAAATAGCGGAAGAAGGCGTAAAGATTTTAAGACGCGTGGGCGAGGTATATTCTCATAAATTCGTTTTTGAGGAAGTGCTGGCCGGCGGCGTGGCCATAGACGAATGCGGAGACCCGCTGCCCGAGGTTTCGCTTGAGGCGTGCAGGGAGAGCGACGCGGTGTTCCTGGCCGCCGTGGGCGGAGAGAAGTGGGACGCGCTGCCCGTGGACAAACGCCCGGAGCGGGGGCTGCTGCGGCTGAGGGGCGGGCTGGGCCTTTTCGCCAACCTCCGCCCGGCAATAATATATAATGAACTCAAGGACGCCTGCCCGCTAAAAAATGAGATAATAGGCGACAAGCTGGACATACTCGTTGTGCGCGAGCTAACGGGCGACGTTTACTTTGGCGAGAAGGGCGGGGACGACAACAGGATGTACGACGTGATGAACTACACTGCGGGTGAAGTTTCGCGGATCGCGCGCGTGGCGTTCGAGGCGGCGAGGGGCCGCGGCGGCAGGGTAACGAGCGTGGACAAGGCCAACGTGCTGGCAACGTCCAAGCTATGGCGCAAGGTAGTTACCGAGACGGCGGAGGAGTACACGGACATAGAATTAAACCATATGTACGTGGACAACGCCGCCATGCAGCTCATAAGGAACCCGCGCCAGTTCGACGTTATTCTGACGGGCAACCTTTTCGGGGACATTCTTTCGGACGAGGCGAGCATGATAACCGGCTCTATAGGCATGCTGCCGTCGGCTTCACTGGGCGAATCGGCCCTTGGAATGTACGAACCCATCCACGGTTCCGCACCGGACATCGCGGGCAAAGGCCTTGCGAACCCCCTGGCCACAATACTTTCCTGCGCCATGCTGCTGAGGCACTCGCTGGGGCTGGAAGACGAAGCAAAGGTTGTGGAGGATGCGGTAAGCAGCGTAATTACAAAAGGGCTTAGGACGGCGGATATCGCGGGCGGCGGCGAGTACGTCTCTACGTCCGTCATGGGGGACGCCGTCAGGGATGAGATAAAGGCACGAATGTGATATAATTAGACAAAAAAGGAGCTGATTGCTTTGCTGACCGCAGACAAGATCAAAAAAGAGGTTAACAAGATAACTCCCGGATATGACATAGAAAAAGTTTTTTTGTTTGGCTCGTACGCGACAGGTGAAGCGGACGATAGAAGCGATGTGGATATTTTTATCGAGTATAAAAAGGGATTCACATTATATGAGCTTTCCTGTTATCAATTGGAGCTCCAGGATGCTTTGCATTTGCCGGTAGATGTAGTAACGTCTAACGCCAAAAAGAATGGATTTGCCCTTGATAAGGAAATAGTGCTTTATGAGAAGAAATAAAGACTTTGAAATCTGGGTTAAGATGCAAAACTGGCTGGATATCCTAAGCGATATCACAGGCGGTTTGAGCAAAGCGGAATTCTGTAATAATCTTGAAAAGCAACTGGCCGCCGCGATGGCTGTCAATGTTGTGGGAGAGTTGTGCTATAAGTTGACGGATCACGGCAAAGAAAAGCTGTCTTTATCTGCCCGTGCGTTATATAATTTTAGAAATTTATTGGCTCATGACTATGACAACAGCATATTGCCGGATTTACTGTGGGATTTTATAAACAGCAAAACTCCTGTATTAAGGGAAGATATACAAAAGGTGCTAGTTTCAATAAAGGAAGAAAATGAATAAACGTGAACTGAAAGAACTCTTCAATGCCGTGAGGGACGGCGGGCTCACACCGGACGAGGCGGTGCTGCGCGTAAAGGCTAAGCCCTTCGAGGATTTGGGGTACGCGAAAGTGGACCACCACAGGGGCCTCAGGCAGGGCGCGGCAGAAGTGATATTCGGCATGGGCAAGACGCCAGGGCAGATACTCGGTATAGTCGATTCCATGGTTGAAAACGGCGAGAAGACCGTCATCATAACAAAGATGTCGGAAGAAGCCGCTGAACTCGTAAAAAGCCATCACGACTTCACTTACTGCGATATTTCCCGCATAGGCTGGGTGGGCGGGATGCCGCCGGGCAGGGGAAGCGTCCTCGTCGCGTCGGGCGGTACGAGCGACATGCCCATAGCGGAGGAAGCCGCGCTCACGGCCGAGCTTTTGGGCAGCAGAGTCACGCGCGTGTACGACGCGGGCGTGGCTGGGCTGCAAAGGCTGCTTTCGCACATGGACGAAATAATGAGCGCGAACGCCGTGATAGCCGTAGCGGGGATGGAGGGCGCGCTCGCCAGCGTGGTCGGCGGGCTCAGTGACTGCCCTGTGATAGCCGTGCCCACGAGCGTGGGTTACGGCGCGTCTTTCGGCGGGGTGGCGGCGCTTTTAGCCATGTTGAATTCCTGCTCGAGCGGGGTCAGCGTGGTGAATATAGACAACGGTTTTGGCGCGGGCTACCTGGCCGCCATGATAAACCGCATAGGAGAAGATAATGAAAACACTCTACCTTGAGTGCGCGATGGGAGCGTCCGGGGACATGCTGATGGCCGCGCTGTTAGACCTTATGCCCGATGCCGGGCGCGCGGTGGAAAAGCTGAACGCGCTGGGCGTGCCGGGCGCGCGTGTCACGCATAAACGCGTCTCTAAGATGGGAATAGAGGGGAGCGGCGTAAGCGTTTCGATCGGCGGGCAGGTAGAGAAACAGGGCGTGGCCGCGGCATCGGATCACGGCGGAAGGACGCCTGCCGATATCGGCAGCATAATAGAAAGGCTTAATGCTTCGGATTTCGTAAAGGAGAACACCGCCGCCGTCTACAAGCTGCTGGCGGACGCGGAAGCCAAAGTGCATGGAGTGCCCGTATTAGAGGTGCATTTCCACGAGCTTGGGGCGATGGACGCGGTCATGGACATAGCGGGCTTCTGCCTCTTGATAGAAGAACTTGCGCCGGACAGGATAATGGCGTCCGAGGTCGTGACAGGCTACGGCCACATAAAAAACAGCCACGGCGAGCTGCCCGTGCCCGCGCCCGCAACGGCCGAACTTTTGAACGGCATCCCGTCGAGGCGGGGCAAGATCGAGGCGGAGCTTTGCACGCCCACAGGGGCCGCGCTGTTGCGCCATTTTGTTGATGAATTCACGGACGACGCGCGGATTGCCGCGCAGAGGCTGGGCTACGGCATGGGCAGTAAGGATTTTGCCCTGCTGAACTGCGTGAGGGCTTTTATAGGCGAGGCGGGCGGCGCGCACAGCGTGATCGCCGAGCTTTGCTGCAACCTGGACGACATGCCTCCCGAGGCGGTAAGTTTCGCAATGGAGCGGCTGTTTGTTGAGGGCGCGCTCGATGCTTTCACCACCCCCATAATGATGAAGAAAAACCGGCAGGCCACGCTTTTGACCTGCCTTTGCGCGGAGAATGAAGCCGGCCGGATGGCGGCTCTCATATTAAAGCATACGAGTACGGCGGGCGTTAGGGTAGGCATGTGCAAGCGCTACGTGATGTCTTCCAGTCTGAGCTCCGTCTCCACAGCTTACGGAGAGGTGAAGATAAAGCGCTATCAAGGCTACGGCGCGGACAAGATAAAGCCCGAATTCGAGGACGTTGCGGCAGCCGCGCGCAAGCACGGCGTTTCGTTCGGAGAAGTGAGCGGGGCGGCGGTTGCGGCATGGAATAAGGGCGGGGAGGACGGGTAAATGCCCAAGTACATAATGGCCCTCGACCAGGGCACTACGAGTTCCCGCTGCCTGATCTTCGACGAGGGGCAGAATATAGTGGGACGGGGGGGCAGGGAGTTCACCCAGTACTATCCTAAACCCGGCTGGGTGGAACACGACCCGGATGAGATATACGTCTCGCAGATGAGCGCTATGAGCGAAGCGGCGCAGGCTTCGGGCGTGGACATAAAGAAAATCGCGGCCATAGGCGTAACCAACCAGCGGGAAACAACGGTCGTCTGGGAAAAGGCCACCGGCAAACCGGTTTACAACGCGATAGTGTGGCAGTGCCGCCGCACGGCGGACATATGCGCCCGGCTCAAAGCGGACGGACTTGAAGGATATATTCAAGAGGCGACAGGCCTTTTGATCGACGCGTACTTTTCCGCAACCAAGCTCATGTGGATACTTAACGAAGTACCCGGCGCGCGGGAGAAAGCGGAGAGGGGAGAGTTGCTCTTCGGCACGGTGGACACTTGGCTTCTCTGGAAGCTTACAAAAGGCGCGGTGCACGCGACCGACTACACGAACGCCTCGCGCACCATGTTTTTCAACATACACTCGCTCGAGTGGGACGAAAAACTGTTGGGCGCGATGGACATCCCAAGGCAAATGCTGCCTGAAATTTTCCCGTCGGCACACGTATACGGAAGTACGGACGCGCTGGGCGCGGAGATCCCGATAGCGGGAATGGCAGGCGACCAGCAGGCGGCGCTCTTCGGCCAGGGCTGTTTTGCGCCGGGCACTGCCAAGAACACTTACGGAACGGGTTGCTTTATGCTCATGAACACGGGCGGAAAACCTTGCGTGAGCGCGAACGGACTGCTGACAACCATGGCGGCGTCTTTTGGCGGGAAACCCTGCTACGCGGTAGAGGGGAGCGTGTTCATGGGCGGGGCTGTGATACAGTGGCTCCGGGACGAGCTTAAGCTCATAGACACGAGCGCGGACAGCGAGTACTTCGCGGGCAAAGTGAAAGACAACGGCGGCGTTTATGTGGTGCCTGCCTTTACCGGCCTGGGGGCTCCGCGCTGGGATATGTACGCGCGCGGCGCTGTGCTGGGCCTTACGCGCGGAACAGGCAAAGACCACATAATCCGGGCGGCGCTCGAGGCCATCGCCTACCAGACGAACGACGTAATAGTGGCCATGCGCGCGGATGCCGGATTGGAGCTTACCAGCCTTAAGGCGGACGGCGGCGCTTCGGCAAACAGGTTTTTAATGAAGTTCCAGTCAGATATAAGCCAATTAAGCGTGCTCCGCTCAGCCACGACGGAGGCGACCGCGATCGGAGCCGCGCGGCTGGCGGGGATCGGCGCGGGCATGTACAAAGACGGGGAGGACGCGGCGCAAGGCTACCCCGAGGGGGAGCGCTTCGTACCTGATATGGAAGAAGACGAGAGGGCAAAACTCCTTTCGGGATGGGACAAGGCCGTCGGCCGGTCTATGGGATGGAGCGAGGAGTGACATGGAAAAAATAAGCATAGTCGTGCCCTGCTACAACGAAGAGGCGTCGCTACCCATATTTTACGGCGAGATGGAGAAGGTCATGGAGAAAATGGCCGGGGCCTCCTTCGAACTCATATTTATAGACGACGGCTCGGGGGACTCGACGCTCGATGTGCTGCGCTCCTTCGCCCAAAAGGATGGGCGCGTTAAGTACGTCTCACTGTCGCGCAACTTCGGCAAGGAGGGCGCGATGTACGCGGGGCTGGAAAAATCCACGGGGGATTACGTGGCCGTCATGGACGTGGACATGCAGGACCCTCCCGGCCTGCTGCCCGAAATGTATACCGAATTAAAAGAAGGCGGATACGATTGCGTCGCTACGAGAAGGGTTACGCGCGCGGGAGAGCCGCCCATACGCTCGTTCTTCGCGCGCTCGTTCTACAAGCTGATCAATAAGATCTCGCCAACGAACATCGTGGACGGTGCGCGGGACTACCGCATAATGCGGCGCAAGATGGTCAACGCCATACTCGCCTTAAAGGAGTACAACCGTTTTTCCAAAGGCATATTCAGCTGGGTGGGCTTTGATGTCAAGTGGATTGAGTACGAGAACGTCGAGCGCGCGGCGGGAGAGACAAAGTGGTCGTTCTGGAAGCTTTTAAGGTATTCGCTGGACGGCATAATCGGCTTTTCAACATCGCCGCTGGCCCTGGCCTCTATATTCGGCATGATAATGTTCCTTGTGTCCGCCGTAATGATAATCTGGATAATCATAAGGGCGCTCATATGGGGCGATCCCGTGGCAGGCTGGCCTTCGCTGGCCTGCATGATACTCTTCGTGGGCGGCATACAGCTCTTTTGCGTGGGCATCCTGAGCCAGTACATGGCCAAAACCTATCTTGAAGTTAAACGCCGCCCCATTTACATCGAAAAAGAGAGCGGCGGGAACCGCGAGGATTAAGCTGTTGAATCTGTGAAAAATATGTTTCTAATCCCAATATTTTGTTATATACTGTAATCTGTGTCTAAAATAATGTGATTTCGTTAAAGACGGGGCGAACGCCCGGCAAAGCTGAGCTGAGATGAGAGGAGATGTAATGAAACGCACGCTGTTGTTTGTACTATTGGCAATGCTGGCATTGTGCGTTACCGCCCCCGGATTTGTCGCGGCCGAGAGTGATATTTTCCACTATGCTATAAGTATGGACGAGTCCACGATGATCGACAGGCTGCTTTACGAAGCGATGCGCAGAACGGGCTACAGCATGACGATGGACTCGGCTCCCATGGGCTATGCCATACAGATGGCCAACAGCGGGGAGAGTGACGGCCTTGCGTCACAGGCGGCGGGGATTGAGGCGAACTTTCCCAACCTGGTAATGGTTCCGGAGCAGCTTTCATCGGTGAGCTTCCCCGCGTTCGCGATGGAAGACTCGGATATTGAAATAAATTCATGGGCCGATTATTCGGGCCTGAGAGTAGGTTGCCTTTACCAAAAGACTTACATAATGAACCATTTACCCAAAGACGTTGCGGAAATAGTGCAAAAAGAATCGTTTTACGAACTCAATATGGCGCTTCTCGCGGGGGAGTGCGACGTTATCGTCACAAGTGAAACGAGCGGGGTCGACCTTATAGTGGCCGGGGGCATCAAAAAAGTGGGCGTACTCGACAACATACCTTCGTTCACATACCTTAACAAGGATCATGAAGACATGCTTTCCGATGTTGCCGGGAATTTAAAGGCCATGAAAGAAGACGGCTCCTACGACGCAATAGTAAGCGGCGATTACTACAGCAGCGGCAGGCAAAAGGAAGTGCTGCATATTTCATCTTACTATCCGGACGACCCCTGGGACGGAGCGCTCAAAGAAGGCGTCGATTCGGTTTTGAGCGGGCACGAAGATATATCCTATTATAACATACCGCTGTATTCCAATCGTTTTCATTCCGAATACGAGCGGGCGCAAAACGCCTATCATTCGGTCAGGACTATGTTTCTGTCGAGCCCGCCGGATGTCATCCTGATTTCGGACGTAAACGCGCTCAAATTTGTATGCGACTATTATGGGGTGTTTTTCAGGGGTGTTCCCGTGGTGTTTTGCGGAATAAATGATGATGTGGAGTACATCTGGGAGCTCGGAGGCAACTACACGGGCGTGTATGAAAACATTGCGGCAATGGAGACTGTGGAAGAGGCAATAAGCCTCTTTCCAGGCGCGGAAAGCGTATTTGTTATAAATGACTACACAAGCCGCGGGACAGCCTGGCGGGAAGATGTTAAAGCGCAGCTCGAACCGATGGAAGAAATCATTGATATCGAGTACAATGAAAACCTTACCCTGAATACTCTTTTGAACCAGATAGCCGCGCTGCCTTCGGACACGGTACTACTCTTGGGTGACTATTCCGTGGATGGCGAGGGGCTGTACTATAACCAATCCGAAATTGTTAAAAGAATTACCGCGAGAACGAGCGCTCCACTGTTCGGGTTGATGGGCGGAATGGAAGGACTGGGGCAGTTCGGAGGCAAGTATGTTGACCCAAAAGATCA
>JAVBSU010000134.1:0-4389 GCA_031556555.1 Christensenellaceae bacterium | reverse complement strand
AGGATGTAATCCACGGTCTCCTTGTACGGCTTGCCCACGAATTTAGGCCCGACTCCCGCCGCGTGGGTTATCATCGCCGCCATGGCGGCGCAGTCGGGGCAGAATTTTCCGCCTTCGAGCGGGCACACGCGGTCTATGTTGGTTGCCACAAAAGGCACTCCCCGGCTCACAAGCTGGTAGAGCGCGTCGGCTTTCTCAAAGTTGAACGTCGTGTCAAAGCCCAGCACCGCGAAATCGACGCTGCCGCTGTTTGGAGGGACCAGCTCTATCCCTTCCGCCAAAAACTGTTCCTCAAGCTCGGGCGTGCCCGCCAGGTATACGCGGGGCGCGGCCTTATTCGACTTTAAATAGTGTATCATCACGTCGCCCGAGGTCATTATGTGCCTGCGCTCTATGCCATGGAACCCGAGGTTCTCAAGTTTTTTGACGTAGCCTGACGGCGCTTTCGATGAGTTGTTAGTAAAAAAATAAAAATCCGTCCCCCGCCGCCTAAGGATTTCAATAAAATCCATCGCGCCGTCTATGAGCGTATCCCCAAGGTTTATCGTTCCGTCCATATCAAGCACAAAGCAGCGGATATCTTTTAAATCCGCCGCTTCGCTACGCATCTTTCCCGTTTCCACTATAATCCTACCTCACCACATTCATGAGTTTGAATTCTTCGTAGAGTTCCATATCGAACACCATCTTCTTGCTGAGGGCCTCGTCGATGTCTTCGTCCACTATGTGGTTGTCCTTGAGGCCTACGACGCGGTTGCCAACATCCCGGGCCAGCAGCTCCACGGCCCTGACGCCCATTCTTATCGCCCTCGTCCTGTCCGCCGCGCTTGGAGCGCCGCCCCGCTGTATGTAACCCAGGACTATTGCCTTGGCGTCCAGCCCCGCTTTGGCGCGCATGTAGTTCGCCACGGCTTCGCCTTTGCCCGCGCCCTCGGATATGAGAACTATACTGGTGTTCTTGCCCCTTATTTTCGTCGCGACGATCTTTTCGGCGATCTCGTCTATATCGAATTCTATTTCGGGTATTATGATATGCTCCGCGCCGCCCGCTATGCCCGCGTAAAGCGCTATGTCTCCGCACTTGTTGCCCATAACTTCTATGACGCCCACGCGTTCGTGCGAATTCATTGTGTCGCGGATCCTGGCCATCTCGCTGATTACCCCGTTAACCGCCGTGTCGAAGCCGATGGTGAAGTCCGTGTACGCGAGGTCGTTGTCTATGGTGCCGGGAACGCCTATCGTGGGCACCCCGAGGTGGCTTAGTACCCTTGCCCCGGCAAAACTGCCGTCGCCGCCTATTACGACCAGGCCTGAAATGTCGAACGCCTTTATTACCTGTAGCGCCTTCTTCTGGCCCGCTTCGGTCTTGAATTCCTCACAGCGGGCTGTTTTGAGCACAGTGCCGCCCTTTTCCACAATTCCGTCGACGTCCTCGGTCTTTATCCTGTCCACCCTGCCCTCAATCAGGCCGGCGTAACCTTTTTTGACTCCCATAACAGAGAAGCCCGACGCGTCCGCCGCCATAACAACGGCGCGTATGCCTGCGTTCATGCCCGGAGTGTCGCCCCCGCTTGTTAAAATGCCTATCCTTCTCTTCATAACAACATCCCTTCCAAACATTAAATGTCACAGTAAAATTTTTATTACCAAATATATTAACAAACTTTCACTTATTTAACAACAACATTCTCTTCCCCCAGGCAGGCGGCGAGGTCGTCTATGAGGTCCGCTGAATACCTTACGCTCCGCTTGCCGGTGAGCTTGTAGTTCTGCCCCGTCTTCTCTATCTGTACGACTATGCTGTTCGTCCCCGGGTGCTTTGCCGCGGCGGAGAGAAAATCTTCCACGTCCACTTGCGGCGGCACTTTCACGTATATCTGTTTGCCGGCAAAGAATATGTCGTCCGGGCGGTAGGTTTCTATTTTTTCAGCCAGCAGCATTACGCCGTCCGCCGCGCTGGCGGAAACCCTTCCGCGCGCCACCACAATATTATCCTGTTTCAAAGCGGCCTCGTAGCGCTCCAGCACGTTGGGGAAAACCAGCACGTCTATCTGCGAATACAGGTCTTCCAGCACGAAGTTGGCCATCTGCTTTTTCTGCTTTGTGGTCCTTAGCCGAAGCTCCGTCACTATGCCCAAAAGTTCCACTTCACTGCCGTCATATTCGAATATGCCGTTGTCAACGTCCGAAGTTCCGGTTATATCCGATATCGGGGTTTCGCGGTTCTCCAGCACGTTCGCGATCTTATCCAGCGGGTGCCCGCTTATGTAAAACCCGGTCATGTCCTTTTCATATGCTAAAAGCACCTCCTGCGGGTACTCTTCCATATCGGGGAAATCGGTTTTTAGCGCGGCGAATTCGTCTTCCGCGCTGTCGAACAGAGACATCTGCCCGTCCGCGTTGCGTTTCCCCGCCGCAACCGCATCCCTTAAAACATCCGCGTAAACAGCCATGAGCTGGGCGCGCTTTACGCCGAAGCAGTCGAAGCAGCCCGCGAGTATAAGGCTCTCCAGCCGCTTTTTATTAAGTACGCCGGCGTTTTTGTGTACAAAGTCCTCAAAGTCGCGGTAGCCGACGTCCCTCCGCGCTATGACTTCCTCTATGGCCTCTCCCACGTACGCTATGGCTGAAAGCCCGAAGCGCACTCCGCCGTCCTCCGTGGAAAACCTCATTACCGAACGGTTTATGTCGGGCGGAAGTATTTTTATGCCAGCGCGCTTTAGGTACTGTATGTACTCCGTGAGCTTGGGCTTGTACGTTATGAAACTGTTCAGCAGCGCCGTCATGAACTCTACTTTATAGTAGCGCTTCAAGTAGGCCGTCTGGTAGGCTATCACCGCGTACGCGCAGGCGTGGGACTTGTTGAAAGCGTAGTTGGCGAAGGCCATCATCTGGTCGAAAAGGTCCGTCGCGGTTTTCTCGTCCATGCCGCGCGCGACCGCGCCCTCAACGCCTATGCTCTCGTCCCCCGATATGAATATCTTGCGCTCCTTGGCGAGCTCGGCCTGCTGCTTTTTGCTCATGGCGCGCCTGACAAGGTCGCTCCTCGCGAGCGAGTATCCGGCCACGTCGCGCACTATGCGCATTATCTGCTCCTGGTAGACCATGCAGCCGTAGGTGTCGCTCAATATCGGCTCCAGCACCGGGTGTGCGTAGCGCACACTGCCGGGGTCGCGCTTCCTGCTTATGTACTCTGGTATGCTTTCCATGGGGCCGGGCCGGAAGAGCGATATGCCCACCATTATGTCGTCCAGGCTGGTAGGCATGAGCTCCTTCATTAAATTGCGCATGCCCCCGCTTTCCAGCTGGAATATACCTTCCGTGTCCGCCGAGGCTATCAGCGCGTAAACCTCCGGGTCGTCTATATCTATCGCGTCAATGTCTATCGATATACCGTGATTTTCTTCTATCATCGTGAGCGTGTCGCGTATCACCGTTAGTGTACGGAGGCCCAGGAAGTCCATTTTTAGCAGGCCGAGGTCTTCGAGCTGCTTCATGGGGAACTGGGTGGTCACGCTCTCGTCCTTGGGGTTTTTCTGCAGCGGCACGTACTCCGTTATCGGCAGTTCGGAGATAACTACGCCCGCCGCATGCGTGGACGCGTGCCTCGGCATGCCCTCAAGTTGCCTAGAAACGTCTATAACCTTTTTGGCCTGCGGGTTCTCGTCGTATTCGCGCCGCAGCTCGCCGCTCCTTAAAAGCGCCTTGTCTATCGTCATTTTAAGCTCGAACGGCACCATTTTGGCCAGGCGGTCGGCGTCCGCCACCTTCACGCCCATTACCCGAGCCACATCCCGCAGCACAAGGCGCGCGCCCATCGTGCCGAACGTAATAATCTGCGCGACCCTGTCCTCCCCGTACTTTTGGGTGACGTAATCTATTACTTCCCCCCGCCGCTCGTAGCAAAAATCAATGTCTATGTCCGGCATGCTTATGCGCTCGGGGTTCAAGAAGCGCTCGAAGAAGAGGTTGTACTTTATCGGGTCTATGTTCGTTATGCCCAGCGAGTAGGCGACTATGCTGCCCGCGGCGCTGCCCCTGCCCGGGCCGACCATTATGCCGTTCTGCCGCGCGAAGCGCACAAAATCCCACACTATGAGGAAGTAGTCCGTAAATCCCATGGATTCTATCGTGGAAATTTCGTACTCGAAACGCTCTTTAACCGCCTCGTCCATATCGGGATAGCGTTCGGCGAGCCCTTCGCCCGCCACCTTCCTTAAATAATCCTGGTTGCTTATTCCTTTTGGGCCGTCAAAGCGCGGGAGGTGCAGCTCGCCAAAGGTCAATTCCACGTTGCACTGTCCCGCTATGTCGGCCGTGCACTGCACAGCGTCCGGAACGTAGTCAAAGAGCGCCGCCATCTCATCTCCCGATTTCAGGTAGAATTCC
>JAVBSU010000085.1:0-5627 GCA_031556555.1 Christensenellaceae bacterium | reverse complement strand
GTAGCTGCCTTCCTTGGCCATGAGCTGAGCCGCGTTGCCCGCGCTCCTCACAAGCTGCGCGCCCTTGCCGGGCAGCATCTCTATGTTGAGGATCATCGTGCCGATGGGTATATCCCTTAACGCCATGGCATTGCCGGGCTTTATGTCGGCCCCGGGGCCAGATTCCAGTTTGTCTCCAACCTTTACGCCCACAGGGGCTATTATGTAGCGCTTTTCGCCGTCCGCGTATGTCAGGAGGGCTATGTTTGCGCTGCGGTTGGGGTCGTATTCTATCGTCGTTACCTTGGCCGGTATACCGTCCTTGTTGCGTTTAAAATCTATCACCCTGTACTTGCGCTAGGCGCCGCCGCCGATCTGGCGCACTGTTATCATGCCATGCACGTTCCTGCCGCCCGACTTAGTGAGCGGGGTTAAAAGCGATTTTTCCGGCTTTGTGGTCGTTATCTCCTCGAAGGCCGATACTGACATGAACCTTCTTCCGGGAGAAGTCGGGTTGTATTTGTTTATAGCCATATATCTTTCCTCCCCTTACGCCTGAGCCATGCTCTCGAAGAATTCAATCTTCTTGGAGTCTTCCGTCAAGGTCACGTAGGCCTTTTTCGTGTCCGGCCTGTAGCCTTCCGTGCGCCCCTGGCGCTTCAGTTTGCCCTTTGAGCGTACCGTTGTGACGGCAGCGACCTTTACGTCGAATATTTGTTCAACCGCCAGCTTTATCTGGGGTTTCGTGGCCCTTGTATCCACCTGGAAAGTGTATTTCCTGAAAGGCATGAGGTCGTAGCTTTTTTCCGAAAGTATGGGCCGGATGATTACGTCATGTATATTTTCCATTAGGCGTATACCTCCTCGATTTTCTTGACAGCGTCCTTCGTCACTATGAACTTGTCGTATCTAAGTATGTCGTACACGCTGAGCATGTCCGCGGGCGACGTCATGACGCCCTGTATGTTGGAGGCCGCCCTTATGACCGCATCGTCTTTCTCGCTGGTCACAATGAGCGCCTTCTTCGCCTTAAGGTTGGCAAGCACTTTCACCATCTCTTTGGTTTTGGCCGCGGAGAGCTTTAAATCTTCAATGACGATTATATCTTCACTGGCGACTTTAGACGATAAAGCCGAATAGAGCGCCAGCCTCTTTACCTTTTTGTTGAGCTTTAACGAGTAGTCGCGCGGCTTGGGCGCGAATACGACTCCGCCGCCCTCGTACTGCGGTGAGCGCGAGGAACCCTGGCGTGCCCTGCCCGTTCCCTTCTGGCGGAAGGGCTTTATGCCGCCGCCCCGGACTTCCGCCCTTGTGAGCGTGGACTGCGTGCCCTGCCTTTTGTTCGCGAGATGCGCAACAACCGCGTCATGCATTATGGATTCATTTATTTTAGCGCCGAATACTGCTTCGTTGAGTTCGATTTCTCCGGCCTTGGCGCCGTCAGTTTTATATACCGCTACGCTTGGCATAACTTATTCCTCCGTTTCTTAAAGCGACTTAACGCTCTTTCTTATAGTCACAAGTCCGCCCTTAGCGCCGGGTATCGCGCCTTTGATGAGCAGCAGGTCCTTTTGCGCGTCGACCCTTATCACTTCAAGGTTCTGCACGGTGACCTTCTCAAAACCTCCGCGCCCCGGAAGCCTCTTGCCCTTCATGACTTTGGCCGGAGACGCGCACGCGCCCATGGAGCCTGGCCGCCTGTGATACCTCGAGCCGTGGGTCATCGGCCCCCTGTGCTGGCCCCAGCGCGCTATAACGCCCTGGAATCCCTTGCCCCTTGACGTGCCGGAGGCGTCTATGAGCTCACCCACCTCGAAAACGTCGGCTTTGTACTCTCCGCCTACATCGAGTTCGCCCGCGTCCATGCGGACTTCCTTCATGTACCTTGTGGGTGTTACGTTTATTTTCTTGAACTGGCCCAATGTCGGCTTGTTGAGGCGCTTTTCCTTAACTTCGCCATAACCGACTTTAACGGCTTCGTAGCCGTCCGTTTCCATTGTTTTTTTCTGTATTACTACACAGGGTCCCGCTTTTACGACGGTTACGGGAACTACCCTTCCGTCTTCGGCAAACACCTGCGTCATGCCAATTTTCTTTCCAAGTATAGCTTTCATTTCAAACCACCTCCCGCGTCACGCTCAAAGCTTTATCTCAATATCGACGCCGGCGGGCAAATCGAGCCGCATCAGCGCGTCGGTTGTCTTCGTGTTGGCTTCCAATATGTCTACCAGCCTCTTGTGCGTCTTTATTTCAAATTGTTCCCTTGAATCCTTATATTTGTGCGTGGCCCTCAGGACAGTAATGATTTCCTTTTGGGTGGGCAGCGGCACCGGGCCGGATATTTTCGCGCCCGTGCGCTTAGCTGTATCCACTATCCTCTGGGCGCTCTGGTCTATGAGATTGTGGTCGTACGCCTTAAGCTTGATTCTTATTCTTTGGCTTGCCATTTCTATTTCCCCCTCTGCTTTCTAATACACGCATCCGTGTGTGTCATTACCTTCTTTTGCGCGGAGCCTCTCCGCGTGGTATAATAGCCTTAAGGCGCAAGCGCGCCCCGCTATAAAGGGTCGCCCGGGTCGGGCCCGGACACTTGTCGGCGCGAACTATCCGCGGCGCGCGGTAACCTCTCGCCTCATCCCGTTTTTTGCGCATGTATAGCGCAACGAAATAGATTATACAGTAATATGGGGTTCAATGCAAGAGTTTATTTTTCACTTTTTTATTTTTCCGCTGTGCGTGTATTGCGCGTTTACTCCCTCATTATAAAGTGTACATAAAATTGTTACAAAACATAAAGTGAGGTTCGGACTCATGATCGACGTCAATAACCTTAAAGTACGGTACAAGGACATAACCGCCGTGGACGGCGTTTCCTTTAGCGTGGAGCAGGGCGAGATATTCGGCGTGATAGGCCCGAACGGCGCGGGCAAGACCACGATGATAGAGTGCATCGAGGGGCTAAGGCAGCCCGACGGGGGCAGCATAAGCGTCATGGGCATCGACCCCAAAAACCGGAAGGAGCTTTACAGGCGCATAGGAGTTCAGCTTCAGGAATCCTCCTTTCCGGATGCCATAAAGGTTGGCGAGCTGTGCCGCCTCTTTACTTCATTTTACGCCGTCCCGGCTGACTACAGAGCGCTTCTTTCCAAATTCGAATTGCGGGACCGGGAAAAATCCTACTATAAAAAACTGTCCGGCGGCCAGAAGCAGAAGATATCTATAGTTCTCGCGCTCATCGCCGATCCAAAAATCGTATTCCTGGACGAGCTCACGACCGGACTCGACCCGAAATCACGGATAGTAATGTGGGAAATAATAAAATCACTGCGCGGAGAAGGCAAGACCGTATTCATGACAACTCACTTTATGGATGAGGCGGAGTACCTCTGCGACCGTGTGCTCATGATGGTGGGCGGCAAAATCGCGGCCATGGGGAAAGTGGAGGAATTGGTCCGGCATGCAAGCATAGACCAGAAGATCACTTTCACCGCCGGGAACGCCGGTATCGAGGCGCTGCGCGGACTGCCCGGCGTGGACAGCGTAGGCCTCCTTGAGGATGGCGTCGTAAAGCTCTACGGCAACGGAAAGAACCTGCTGCGCGACGTCGTGGTGGCGCTGGCAGGCCAAAATGTGGATTTTACAGATCTCAATTATACTAAGCCCGGCCTCGAGGAAGCGTTCCTTAAGCTGACCGGCTCAGAGTTGGAGGTATGACGCGGTGAAAGCATTTTTGACGTTGACGGGCATTGAACTCAGGCTGGCCATGCGCAACCCAATCTACATGTTTTTCGCGCTGGCCTTTCCCGTGCTTATGATGGCGCTCTTCGGCGGCATGTACGGCAACCAGCCCTCCCCCTTTTACGGCGGCAGGGGCGCGGTGGACATGCTTACGCCCGCGTACATCGCTATGGTGGTGGCCGTGTCCGGGCTCATGGGTCTTCCCCTACAGCTTGCGGACTACAGGCAGCGCAAGGTATTGAAGCGCTACGAGGCTACCCCACTCGGCAAAGCCACTATCATGTGGCCGCACTTTATCGTAAACGGCCTAGTGTGCGCACTCGGCATCATACTTCTTATAATCGTGGGCTTCGCGTTTTTCGGGCTGCATTTCTACGGCAACCTGTTTTACTTTATACTGGCATTACTGCTCAGCATGCTGAGCATTTTTTCCATAGGGTTCCTCATTGCCGCCGTTGTGCCCAACAGCAACGCCGCCATAGGCGTCGCCTACCTGGTGTACTTCCCTATGCTGTTCTTGTCGGGCGCTACCATCCCCCTGCAAATCATGCCCCCGGCCGTCAAGGCAATATCACAGTTCCTGCCCCTCACATACTGCGTTGACCTGCTGCAGGGCGTATGGACCGAAGCTTCGCCCTCCGGCCTCCTAAACCCCATACTGGTGCTCATGATGGTGGGCGCAGTCTGCACCGTACTGTCCGTGCGCTTTTTCCGCTGGGAATCGTGAACCACATTTTACATCTGTTGCTATAATAACAATCTGCTTATATAATTGATGTAACATCATCACTGTGAGCAGGGGGAAAGTATAGCCATGGAGAATTTGGGACCGATAGCTTTAACGCTCGTGGGCACGGGCTTTACTTTTTTATGCACGACTGCCGGTTCCGCCGTGGTGTTCTTTTTTAAAAATGAAATAAAGCCGAACATCCAGCGGTTGTTACTCGGTTTCGCGGCGGGCGTGATGATAGCGGCCGCCATATGGTCGCTGCTCTTGCCCGCAATAGACATGGCCGAACAAAACGGCTTCGAAGGCTACATACCGGCGGCGGTCGGTTTTATGCTGGGCGGCTTTTTCCTTTTCGCCCTCGACCATCTTATGCCCCACCTTCACATGGGAGAGGACAAGCCCGAGGGCATTAAAACCGGCCTTAACCGCACGTGGCTGCTGGTGTTCGCGGTCACGCTGCACAACATACCCGAGGGCCTCGCCGTGGGTCTCTCCTTCGGCCTCGCCGCAATCAGCCAAAACCCCGTGTCCATGGCGGCCGCGAGCGCGCTGGCCATCGGCATCGGCCTGCAGAACTTTCCCGAGGGCGCTGCTATATCCCTGCCACTGAGGCAGGAGGGCCTCTCGCGTGGCAAGTCCTTTTTGTTCGGCATGCTGTCGGGGGCGGTGGAGCCCATCGCGGGCATAGTGGGCGCGGTCATAGTGGGCGTGCTGACCTCCGCGATGCCCTGGCTGCTGTCCTTCGCCGCGGGCGCAATGATATTCGTCGTTGTTGAGGAGCTGATACCCGCCGCCCACCACGAGGAGCACGCTCACTTCGGGACTGTGGGCATCATGCTCGGTTTCACCCTCATGATGGTACTGGATGTGGCTTTCGGCTGAATGCGCCTCAAGCAATGTATCAAGATACAAAAAAGAGGCTTTCACGAGAGAGCCTCTTTTTTTGTGGTTTGTTATTAATAATTATTATTAATTTACTATTCAATTATCCCTGTAACAACACCCGAGCCGACAGTCCTGCCGCCTTCCCTTATGGCAAACCTTAAGCCCTCTTCTATCGCTATGGGGGTAATGAGGTTTATTTCCATCTGGATGTTATCTCCGGGCATTACCATTTCAGTGCCGGTGGGCAACTCTATAACGCCCGTAACGTCTGTTGTACGGAAGTAAAACTGCGGCC
>JAVBSU010000204.1:0-7144 GCA_031556555.1 Christensenellaceae bacterium | reverse complement strand
GAATCGTAAGCCAGTTTATAAGCCTCCCTCAGGCTTTCCACCGGGTAAACGTTGTTCCCGTAAAAAGCAGTCTCAATGATGGTGCGCATGGTGGAAAAGCAAACGCCCTGTTTGATTTCGTTCCATTTAAAGTTTTGTTGTGTCGACATAAAAAACCTCCTTAAATTTTATATATAATTTTTGTGAATCAGCAATAAAAAATACGCCCTAACCGCATTTTAAACACTATCCCATATTATGAATATTCTATACGATAGCCTGTTTACCCTCTAAAATTTTAATTATTTTATGCAATTCTTTAAAATCCGGCTGTACCTCCATATAATGTATATGGAATGAAATCCTACTCTTCAAACAATTTTCTCGCGAGCAGGGCGAATTTTTCCGGGCTCACGTCCTGCGCACGGGCGTTTTCCGCTATGCAGGAACCGGCCAGCGCGGCTGCCAGAGTTTCTTTACCGGCTATCTTTATGAGGTTGTTGTAAATTGTCTTGCGGCGCATGGCGAAGGCCGCGCGGACTGTCTTAACGTAGTTTTCGCGCGAAACATCCGGCCTCTTTCCCGAAAGGTTCATGCGGACCACCGCCGAATCCACATCCGGCGCGGGATAAAAGCAGTTCTTCGAAACTTTAAATAGCAGCTCGGGCTTGCCGTAGTACCGGCATGACGCCGTCAACGCCCCGTAATCGGCATCACCAGCGTCCGCCGACAGCCTCCGCGCCACTTCCTTCTGCACCATAAAGGTAAATGAGCTTATGGGCGCGCCGCTCTCCAGCACGCCGATGAGTATTTTCGAAGTAATATAATAAGGAAGGTTGCCGCACACGGAAAAGGCTTCGCAGTTAAAGTATTTCTTCGATATACCGCCTATTTCAGTCTTTAATATGTCGCCTTCAATAAGTATTACGTTGCCACGCCCCGCCAGCGTTTCAGTCAGCGCGGCGTAAAGCCCCCGGTCTATCTCCACCGCGGCCACCTTCTGCGCAATATCCGACAGCGCAGTTGTAAGCGCCCCCAGGCCCGCCCCTATCTCCAGAACAAAGCCGCCCTCGCACACAGCGGCGGCGGCTATCTTGTTTACAATGTTTTTGTCAATAAGGAAGTTCTGCCCGAACTTCTTTAGCGGGGAAAGCCCTTTTTCCGCAAGGAGGCGGGCTATCTCCCTGGGCGAAGCAGCGTCAACCACTGCCCCTACCCTAACACGTATATCGTGAGGTTCTTCCTGCCCCACCTGCTGCCACAGGTGCAGCTCGCGGAGTCGCCCATGTACAAGTCTATGACGTTGGATGAGAAGCCGCCCGTGTCTTCCACCCTGCCGTAGCCGTAGCCCGGTATGAAGAGCTTTGTGCCATAAGGCAGCACGCTTGGCTGCGCCGCCACGGTTCCCCACGACGGATAAGTCCCGGTGGCTGTCCTGCTTCCGCTGTCGCACGCGGAACAGTATGCCGTGGTCTCCATACTGATGGTGTACTTGTACTCCACGCCGTCCGGAGTTGTGCCCGCGCCGCCTCCTCCGCCCGAACCGCCGGAGCCGCCGCCTGATCCGCCCGAATCTCCGCCCGAACCGCCCGAGCCGCCGTTATGTATATCTGAGGTCTTTACCTTTTTCGGAGGCGGTGGTGGCGGGACGTAAGTGCCCACGTAAGTTACCTCGGTCACCGGTTCCCTGGTCACCTGCTCCGAGATGACGTACTCGCTCGATATAACGCCGTTCTTAATAATCTGCTCGTACACGACTTCGTACTCGCCCATTTCGCCTTCCTGGCGCACTTCGGTAACGCCCTTGTCCATGTCGGGGTCTTCCCGTTCCTCGTACCCGTAGGGTATCTCGTAGTACTCGGTCCTTCTGTCCGTCTCCACTATAATGTGTTCTATAGTCATTCCCGCGCGCAGGAAAGTTTCGTAGGAAGGGTAGACTTCGTCCTTGGCTTCGGGATAAACGCCCGCCTTATCAAGCGCGTCGCGCACAGTGCCCGACACCATAGGGATCTCGATGCTGTTTCCTGCCGAATTGACCGTTACAGGCATGCTCCGCCTTACGATTATTTCCATGTCTTCGCTTATGGGAGTTTCCGGGTTTTGCTCTAAAAGGTCGTCCGGGCCGACCACCACGCCGCTTTCATTAAGGCACTCCGCGACAGTCTGCGCGGAAGTCTCCACATCCAGCACACGGCCGCCGATGTTGAGCTTGACCGGCGTTGTGGGTTGGGAAAAGGCCGCCGTTATGGCTACTGTAGAGACCACTGTCACGGCCGCGCACACAAGGCAGATGTTCCTCACGAATTTTTCGCCGAAAAAGCCGTACCGGTTGGTGTAAGGGTCGCGGCTTTTGCCGCTCTCCGCTTTTTTAAAGACCGCTTTGTTTTGCTTTTTAGGCCGGAAAATCCCGGCAAAGAAAGCCATGACGCCGCGCAGGATGTTTCTAGCGCCCGTGTCCTTTTCATCTTTGCGCCGTCCGGTCACGATGAGGTCTTCATCCGTCATCGGCTTTTGGCGGGGCTCGTAAAGTATGCCCTTGTATTTTTTATCGGGATAGAGATGATCGTCGTCATCCCTGAAATTGTTCGGCATATGTCTCCTTGCTCTTAAAAGTTATATTTTTGTAATATTATAATTTATTCATGCTGAAGTGTCAAATTGCGGTTTTAAAGCTTTACGGCGGTAATGCTTTACAAATTTATGAACTTAATGATAACAATATTTACTGGACAGCCGGGCTTTATGTAGTATAATGTTAACATAATAGGAGACGATTATGAGGAAAAAAACGGTAGCGTATATACTTACACTGGCCCTAATGATTTCGTGCGCGGGAGGCCTGCTCGCAAGTTGCGCTTCTTACACGGACGGCGCGGCCACCACGGGCTACGCTTTCGTAAAAAGGATATCTGAAAAGGACTACGCGGGAGCTTACGACTACATCTACTCCTTCTCCCAGGACGTCAAATCCAAACAGAACTTCATAGACAGGTTCACAAACATATACGAAGCTTTGGGCATAGGCGCGGTGTCCCTTGTCGACACTTCCGTTACTGAAAAGGAAGGCGAAGACAGGAAGTACACCCTTAGCTACACCTTAAACCTCAACAGCTCGCTGCTTGGCGTTTTGACCTACACGTTCGAAGCGGATATTATTTCCGGCCCGCTGGGCTTTGCCGTTATCTACTCCCCTTCCCTTGTGCTCCCCATGCTGGAGGAAGGCGACAAGGTCCGCGTTATGAACGAGAGCGGGACGAGGGGCGAGATATTTTCTTCCGACGGCAAGATCCTCGCCAAAAACGACTACGCTCAAAGCATATACATAGACCTTGACAAAAACCCCAACATAGACGAAGCGTGCTCCTACCTTGCGCAAAAGTATGGCGCTGACACCGCGAAATTAAAGGAAAAATGCGCGGTCGCGGCGGAAAAAGGTTACCCGCTGCAAGCCCTTATGACATTCCCGCGCGACACTCTCGCTTCTGATGAAATTGAAAGCATAAGCGCGGTAAACGGCCTCGGGGTGGACGACCAGCGGCTTTCGCCTGTAAGGTACTATCCGTTGGCGGACAATGCCGCCCATCTGGTGGGCTATATGGGCGCGCCCAGGGAAGAACAGATAAAAGCCGACCCTGCGCTCGAAAATGCCCTCACATCAGGACAATCGGGCATTGAGGCCGCGTTTGAAAAGACGCTTCGCGGCACCGATGGCAGGATAATATACATAGAAGACGACCGCGGGGAAATGAAGGAAATCCTTTACGAAGACCCGAAATTCGACGGTTCTGACGTCTACCTCACCATAGATTCTACAACGCAGAACGCCGCTTACACGCTGCTTGCCACAAACTGCAAGGAAGCCCAGAGCGGAGCGGTCATAGTAATGGACTACACAAACGGCGACGTAAAGGCCATGGTTTCATACCCTTCCTTCGACACGAACCTCTTCAGTTTCCCCATAGACACGAAGGTGTGGGATTATTACATCAGCGAGGAAGCGCAAAAGCCCCTGTTTTCACGCACAACGCAGGCGCTCTACATGCCGGGCTCCTCGTTCAAGCCCTTTTCCACGGTGCCCGCTATAGAATCGGGCATACTGGATCCTTACTATGAGCCTCCCATCGACATAGAGAACGACAGGTGGACTCCCAACGTGAAGGGCTGGCAATACGACTACATCGGCCGCGTGCAGGGCATAAACGGCCCCTTTGATTTCGAGCATTCAATGAAGTCGTCGGACAATATATATTTCGCCTACTACGCTATGAAAGTGCCTCTCGATACGTTTAAATCGTATATGGAACAAATCGGTATAGGCGAAGCTCCCGCCTTTGAGCTGCCGGTTACGAAATCCAGCCTTATGACCGAGGGCTCCGAATGGAACCTGGGACTCCAGGCCCGTACGGGCTATGGCATGGGCGAACTCCACATAACGCCCCTTCAGCTTGCGGCGATGTACACCGCGCTTGTGAACGAGGGCGACATTCTTAATCCCACTGTCGTAGATAAAATTTCACGCACAGACGGCAACAACGAAACCGTGGAGTGGGAAAACCAGCGCACCATCTTCAAAGAGCGCATAATGAAACAGGACACAATAGACATGGAGATGCAGGCGCTCCGGCGCGTCATAACTGACGGTACGGCCTACTACGCCAATTTGCAGGGAATAAGCACGCTTTACGCCAAAACGGGCACAGCCCAGATTGGAACGGATAAATCGCGTGAAGTCAACTGGGTTGTGGCCATAGACAAGAACCCCGACAAACACCTCATCTACCTCGTGGTTGTGGATACCAAAACAAACGAGGGCACGCAGCCCAAGCTTGCCATACTGCGCGGGCTTGTCGATTCCAGCAACTATAACAGTTCGCTGATGAGCGATCTCGGTTCGGTTGCCTACAGTGAGCAATCTCCCAACGGTTCAGCTTCTGGCGGCGATCAAGTCGATCAAGGTGATGGAGATAATTCTGGCAGTTCGGATTCCGGCGGCAATAGCAACAACAACGGTGACGGCGGCGACGATAGCGGCGATACCGGTGGCGGCGATGGTGGTGGCGATGGCGGTGATACCGGTGGTGGTGGCGATGGCGATGGCGGCGACACCCCCGTTGTCCAGGCCGAAATCGACGTTGAATAGGGGTTAAATAGGGAGGAAGTAAATAAAAATGAAATTTTTAGAAGGTTTCGGCAAAGCGGTTAAAATAATCGTGGGCATACTTCTTGTGCTTCTCGGCTGTATGTTTTTATCCATGCCGGTGATAACTACTTACGTAATGATACAGATCGCCGGTATATTCCTAATTGTAATGGGAGCTTTGGAATTTATAAGCGTTGTCGTACCGAAGGCCAGGCTTGTCCGGAGGCCCATCAGCATCGTAACGGCAATATTTAAATTGTTCCTGGGAATACTTCTCCTGATCGCGGATAAGAGCACTGTCGTATACCTGCCTATTGTGGGAGCGATATGGCTGGCCGCTTTCGGCGCGTACCGCATCGTGCTGGGCATACGCCACAAGCGCCAAAACACGGCAGATAACTGGCAGACGTCCGTCGCAGTGGGAGTTATCGCCGCTATCGGCGCTGTCATGCTGGCTCTTATGAACTGGTTCGCTTCCGTTGATATGATAGGCATACTGCTGGCGGTAATATCAATGCTCTACGGTTTCGTCACTCTTCTGGACGCCTTTGTTAAATCCGGCACAAAGACAAAAGAGGAAATACTGGAAGAGGACAAGGCGATTGCGGAATCCGAAAACGCCGAATACATGGAATTCAAGAAAAAACTCAAGGAAAAATAAGATAAAAATTCGATATATAGTTAAACGCGCCCAGAGGTGTTTAAATATAATTTAATATATTATTTTACCGGAGGATTGGATTATGGAAACCAAGATCACAACAGAGCCTAAAAAATCAATGACCCCTACCAACTTCAAAATCATTATCGATCTGATAATACTGATTATCGGTATTATACTTCTGGCCGCGCCCGATACCACGCTTGAAGTTATAACAATTATTCTCGGGATAGTGCTTATTGTGTACGGTGTCCTTACAGTTCTTGCCATCGTCGGCAAAAGGACAGGCGCAAGCCTTGTGGTTCCCATCATTTGTATAGTCGCCGGCGTGCTGCTGCTTATTTTCAACAGCTTTTTCGCCAACATCGCCCTGCCTGTCGTAATAGGCATCTGGATGCTGGTAATGGGCATAATAAGCATAAGCGACGCACGCCATGTAACAGGCACAAAGCTTAATATGATACTGGCCATAGTCGCCATAGTGCTCGGCATAGTAATACTTGTGGGCGTATTCTCCGGCGTGAATACCCTAGGGATACTGCTGGGAATATGCATGCTGATATACGGCGCGGTGTCGGTAGTAAACTGGCTATTCAGCCGGGCTAAACACTAGCTTAGCCTTCTATGGCTATGGCGCGGACGGGCGAACCATCCCTGCCCCTTAGTTTAAGCGGCAGCGTAAAGAAGGTGAACTCCTCCGCGCTTATGCCTGCCATATTGCATAAGCCTTCTACTATAAGCACGCCCGCCCCCAAAAGACGGGTGTGTACGTATTTCCAGTCCTGGCCGTTGGGCGTGGGCATATCCATGCCTATGAGCGCGGGCTTCTTTTCCGCCAACCAGTTGGCCAGTTCTTTTGACACGTAGGGGAAGTCCGAAAAAAAACGCTCTTCCGGGAAAACGCTGTCCCATCCCGTGTCAAAAAGCACTCCGCAACCCGGTTTTATCCTGTCTTCATAACCCGCCATATCGGCGATTTCTATAGGCTCCTTCGCGCCCTTGTTTCTAAGGTTTATCTTGAACGCGGGCACAACGCAACGTGTAAGCTCTATTTCGTCTATGCACTCCCCATTGTCGAAAAAGTGCCGGGGTGCGTCCATGTGCGTGCCCTGGTGCGTTGACGTCACCACCCTCGACAGGTTGTATCCAAGGTTATTAAGGTTGCAGTGCCACGATATGGACAGCTTCGGGTCCATCGGCATCGTGGGCGCGCCGTCGTACATATCAGCCGTTAAATCGATGATTTTCATTGTATACCTCTTTTTCGCCTCCGGCGTCTTAGGGGGGTTGCCCCGAAGCACCCCCCCAGGGCCGGCCGGCCCGTGGCCCCGCGCACGAGAGGGGGCCACCAGGTGATTATAAAA
>JAVBSU010000228.1:0-6813 GCA_031556555.1 Christensenellaceae bacterium | reverse complement strand
AACATTTCCTTTTTTTGTTAATATATGTTCTTGGGTAAAATGAGATTATAACACAACGTCACGGAATTGTATTTTTTGACGCCGTCCACAATTCCTCCATTTGCTCAATGTCAAGTTTATATATTTCTGAGCCTGAATGCTTTTCCATATACTCAAACCGCGCTATGAACTTTTCGCACATCCCCGTAAGCGCGACCTCGGGGTTGATGCTCTTCTTTCTCAGTACGTTTATTATGGCGAATATGAGGTCGCCCGCTTCGCGCTCAAGCGCGGCGTCATCACCACGGCTGAGCTCATTCTTAAACTCTTTCGTCTCCTCTTCCACTTTTTCAAACGCCAGTTCTGCGCTGTCCCAGTCAAAGCCTATGGCGGCCGCCTTTTTTTGCAGCTTGTAGGCGCGCATCATAGCGCCCATTGTTCTTGGAACATCCTTCAAAACGCTGACGAACGTCTCGTTCCCTTTCTCTTCACGCTTTATCTCCTCCCACTTCTTTACCACGGCTTCGGGAGTATCGGCGTCTCCGTCCGCAAAAATATGAGGATGGCGTTTTATAAGTTTTGAACACACCGCGCTGGTAACGTCCGTATAATCGAACTCGCCGTGCTGGCGTCCTATCTCGGCATGGAAAACCACCTGCAGCAGCACATCTCCGAGTTCGTCGTACAGCGCGGCCATATCGCCCGCGTCCACAGCGTCTATAACTTCGTAAGCTTCTTCCAGCAGGTACTGGCGCAGCGTTTCGTGGGTCTGCTTTATGTCCCAGGGGCAGCCGCCTTTGCCGCGCAGCTTTTTCATCACTTCCACAAGGTCGTTGAAGGTGTATACCGTCTTGCGCATGAGCGGCACGGGCGCTATGACGGCGTAGGCCCCGTCAACAAAATCACTCACCCTGTCCATTTCCGCAAGCTTCATTTCCCGCGCTTTGGAGCCGCATACAAAGACGATGCTCTGATCCGGGCTGTAGCTATCCAGCAGCTTAAGCTTTACGTTAGCGGCGGTGTACGCGTCGTCAATGCCGCTTACAACAAGCGCGGATGAACTGTCTATGTACGCTGCGTCTATGCTTCTCGCCCCAATAACAGAGTAGTTGTCCACGCTTCCTATGTATTGCCCCGCCAGAAAAAGCGCCTGCTCGGCCCCGCAGAAGCAGTTAATAAACTCAAGCTCCTCCGTTTTCGCAAGCTCTTTAACAAACCCGTTGCCGTATACATCGCCCAACGCGCAAAAAACGACGTCTTTATTGGCCGCGAGGCGCGCTATCTCCGCCGCGCCCATGCGGTAAAGCTCGTCAAAATCACCCGCGCGCTCAAAAATCCGGTCGAGCGTGTGGACTTCTTTCGCCTCACGCCGCACATCTTCCGCCGCCGGAACCTTATCGCTCTGCAATACGGCAGTGTCCGCCGCGCTTATGGCATTCACCGCCGCTATGGGCAGCAAGCTGTAATCCGACAAACTCACAACACGTATCATTTCCACACCTTCAGCTTCTTCATGACCTTTTCAAGCTTGCCGCCGCCCGGAACCATCGCGAGCTCTTCCTGCGTGAGCCCTTTGGTGAATATGAGCATGAGCAGGTAAACTATAAGCCCCACTACTATCGCGGCCAGCACGCCCAGCGTGTTCGAATGCGGGCCCACCAGCCTGTACGCCAGGTACACGCCCGCGCCCATAACCAGGCTTGCCATAACCGGCTTTATTATATGGTTTAAGGGAGACAATTTGAATTTTGTGTACCTTACGGCAAAAATAATGTCCAGCACCGCGGCTATGGCGTAGCAGACTATGGTGCCTATCGCCGCGCCGTAAATATTTATGCTGGGTATTCTTATAAGCAATATGCTCACTATAACTTTAGCCACCGCGCCTATTGCCAAGCTTATGACGGGTACCAATTGCTTGCCGAAACCCTGCAGTATGCCCGTCATCGTCTGTATCATGGTTAAAAACATGACTCCGAACGCTGACAGTTGGAGCAAATTTGCCGCTATTAGAGCTTTATCGGCGCTCAACGAAGAGTACAGCAGTTGAATTATTGGCTGCGCCAGGATTATAAAGGCGAGCGATGCGGGCAGCCCCACCAGCAGAGCCAGCTTAAAGCCGAAAGAAGACTTGGAGCTCACTCCGGCGGAGTCGTTCTTCGCTTTGGATTCAGATATCGCCGGCACAAGGCTCATGGCCAAGGCCAACGAAAGCACTGCCGGCATGTTTATAAGCGGATTAACGTAGCCTGTCAAAAGGCCGAAGGTGGACGTGGCCAGTTGCTGCGAATAGCCTATCTCCTGAAGGGTGCGCGACACAATAAAAGAATCCAGCGACTGGACTATCGGGTTAACGCACGCTCCCAGCGTGACGGGTATTGCGATTATGGCTATCTGTTTTAATATCGGTTTGAAATTTTTACTGGCGCCCTTGGGATCCAGCACAGCGATGTGCGATATTATCTCACCCTTGCGCCGCCGGTAAACGATCATCATATACGCGAGCGATACTACTTCGGATATCGTAACGCCCAGGATGGCGCCCATGGCCCCCAGCTCCGGCCGCCCGGTCGTGTCGTAGAGTATCTTCGCGGCGGAAAGTCCTATGCAAAGCTTTCCCACCTGCTCCAGAAGCTGTGACACGGCTGTCGGCGTCATGTACTGCAACCCCTGGAAATAACCCCTGTACGCGGATATCATGGATACGAAGAACAGCGCGGGGGAAATAGTGAGGAGTGAATAGATCGCCGGGGGCGACTGCTGCAACGAGCTTATCGGGCCGGCCAGCGCGAACATTATAAGGGATGTGGCTACGCCCAGAACCAACAAGACGCGCCACGCCACCTGAAAGGTGTAGTGCGCGCCCGCGTAGTCGTCTTTAGCTATCCGCTCGGAGACCATTTTGGAGATGGCGGTAGGCAGGCCCGCCGTGGAGACAACTAGCAGCGCCGCGTAGATCGGGTATGCGAACTGGTAGTATCCCAGCCCTTCCGGGCCTATAAGATTTGCGAGCGGTATTCTGAATACCGCTCCAATAATCTTTACAATTATTCCGGCGGCGGCAAGTATCGCCGCCCCCTTCACAAAACTTTTCTGTTTTTCAGACATATGCTAAAAACCGTGTTACAGCCTGTTAGCGTAGAGCTTTATGTTTGAACCTTCTTTCACCTCGGCTATGAATTCTTCGAACGCCTGTGTCTTCTTGGCGTTTAGCTGCGAACTCATTATACTGTCTTTGACCGACTCGAAGCCGACCGGCCCCTCACCGTCTTTTACATACTTGATTATATGGTAGCCAAAATCAGTGGGCACGAGATCCGTGATATCGCCTTCATTTTCCAGCGCCAGCGCCGCATTCCTGAATTCCTCGACCATATTGTCGCCTTCGTAAGTGAGGTAGCCGTCAGTTTTTGCGGGCTCGGACTGCATTCCCGCGTCCTCTCCCACTTCTTCCATCACAGCGTCAAAATCCTCGCCATCGTCCTTCACGCGCTTAAGCGCTTCTTCCGCCGCGGGCTTTATTTTTTCAAGCTCGGCGTCTCTAAGTGCGTCCGCTTCGTCGTTCTCATCATTGCTCCTAAGGGCGGCTATTTCGCTCTGGACGTCCTCGGGCAGCGATATGAGAAGGTTCTTTACGTACTTGGAACCCGATGGGTTGACGTACGACTCCCCGCCGAACTGCTGGTTAAAAGCGTAGTATGACGGATCATTTTCTATCTGGGGCTGCTGGATGGCAACCTGGGAATCAAAGTATTCCTGGGCTTCTTCCTCGGTATACTCTATATCGCCCGTTATCTGCTCATACATGTCGTTTATCGCCGTTTCGCGGATCTGCCTGTCTATGTAAGCTTCCTCATCCAAATAACCGGCCGACTCGACATACGCATCGTACTTCTCCGCCACCAGCGCCTCAAGTTCTT
Organism: Christensenellaceae bacterium; assembly: GCA_031556555.1. Taxonomy (GTDB): domain Bacteria; phylum Bacillota; class Clostridia; order Christensenellales; family Christensenellaceae; genus UBA5399. The sequence continues at coordinate 2,914 of JAVBSU010000228.1, read as the reverse complement.
CGTTGACCGGTTCCTCGGAAGCCTCGCCCTCCGGTTCTTCCGATGTCTCTGCGCTTGCGTCAGCACTGGCTTCCGCCGTTGCTTCGGCGCTTGCGTCAGCGCTGGGTTCAGCCGACGCTTCGGAGCTAGCATCCGCACTCGGTTCAGCCGACGCTTCGGCGCTTGCGTCAGCACTGGCTTCCGCCGTTGCTTCGGCGCTCGCGTCCGCGCTCGGTTCAGCCGATTCTTCGGCATCCGTTGCGTCTTCACCCTCTTCTGGCGTCAGTCCCAATTCCTCTTCGGCCACTGAGCGGTAGTATTCCTTCATGCTTTCAAGGTTCGCGTGCAACTCATCCAGAAGCTCCTGGCGGTGCTCCTCGGAATTGTCTATAATGCCTTCTTCCTCCGCTTTCTGGTACAGCAGTTCCTGCCTCACCAGAGTGTCAAGAACGCCTTCCTTTATTGTCTTGGCGTCCTCGCTGCTCTCAAGTTCGCTCTCAGTCATGCCGTAATTGTAGAGCATGGAGGGCAGCAAATCTTTGTACGCCTGTTTGTTTATTTCAGTACCGTTGACCACGGCTACGACCTGCGCGTTGTCTTTATCAGTGTTTACAGACACCATTGAGCATGCGGAAAACGAAACCGCCACGCAAATGCAAAGAGCCACCGCCAACCATTTTTTAAGAGCTTTCATCCTAACTCTTCCTTTCCAATACATAATCTAGCATATTATACAACTCATCGTTGCTTTTTGCAATGCTTATCGTCCAACAAGATTCTTACGAATCTTTGAATATTTCTTGTCTAAATAGTATCAGGCCAGTTTAGCCAGGAACTCCAGAAAATCCTTTACCGGCGACGACGCGTTGAGTTTGTAGGCTATTACCGGCGGGGCCTGCGACTTTACCCTGGCCCGGCCCGCGTATTCCTCCATAAGCTTTATTATCTTCCCGGTATCGGGCTGGACGTTGTCCGCGTACTTCAGTTCCATTAAGTTCTTTTTGCGTATCACGCTGGTAAACCCGGCGCGCGAGGCGTAATGCCTTATCACCGCCGCCATGATTAGGTTGTCGGCTTCCTTTGGCAGCTTTCCGTAACGGTCGCTTATTTCCGCGGCCGTCGCCTTTGCGTCGCTTGCACCCTTTATCTTTGATATGAGGCGGTAGATGTCCATTTTATCCGTCTCGTCGCCTATGTAACTGTCCGGTATGTAAGCGGGCACGTTGAGCTCCACCGCCGTCTCAAAGTCGGGTTCGACTGTCTGTCCGCGCGCGATGCTGACCGCCTCGTTCATAAGCTTCACATACATGGAATAGCCTACGCTCGCCATGTGGCCGCTCTGCTCCGGGCCTAAAAGGTTGCCCGCGCCCCTTATCTGCAAATCGCGCATGGCTATTTTAAACCCGCTGCCCAGCTGCGTGAACTCGCGTATGGCGGAAAGCCGCTTGGCAGCCATCTCGTTCATTACAATGTCTCCCAGGAAAGTAAAGTACGCGTAGGAGGTAAGGTCTCCCCTGCCCACGCGCCCCTTGAGCTGGTAGAGCTGCGACAGGCCGAACTTATCCGCCTCGTACACTACTATGGTGTTCACCGAGGGTATGTCTATTCCGCTTTCGATTATGGTTGTGCATACGAGCACGTCGTATTCGCCGTCGATAAAGCCGCTGACCACGCGCTCTATCTCTTTTTCCGCCATCTGGCCGTGCGCGGCCGCTACCCGCGCTTCCGGTACGTTGCGCATAAGATCGTCCATGAGCTTGTCCATCTGGTTTATCTGCCGGCACACGAAGTACACCTGGCCGCCCCTGTGTATCTCGCGCACGACGGCGTCCCTTAAGAGGCCGTCCGAATAGCGCATGACGTAGCTGTAAGGCTGTACGCGCATGGATGGCGGGGTATCTATTGTGCTCATGTCCCGTATGCCCGTCATAGACATTTCAAGCGTGCGCGGTATGGGCGTGGCCGAGAGCGTGAGTACGTCCACCGTCTCCCTTAAGACTTTTATCTTTTCCTTGTGGTTGACGCCGAACCTCTGCTCCTCGTCCACTATTAAAAGCCCGAGGTCGTTGAATTCCACGTCTTTGGACAGCAGCCTGTGCGTGCCTATTACGATGTCCACCTTGCCCCTTTTGATGTCTTCCAGCACTGTTTTATGCCTGGCCTTTGAAAACCTTGACAGGCTTTCTATTGTCACCGGAAAGTTTTCAAAGCGCTTTTTGAACGTCTGCGTGTGCTGCCGGGCGAGCAGTGTGGTCGGCACCAGGATCGCGACCTGTTTCCCGTCAGTGACCGCCTTCATGGCGGCGCGCATGGCCACTTCCGTCTTCCCGTAGCCTACGTCCCCCAAAAGCAGCCTGTCCATTACGCGCGTGGACTCCATGTCCTTTTTTATTTCCGCTATGCTCTTTAGCTGCCCGTCCGTCTCCTCGTATTCAAACGTATCCTCAAACTGCTTTTGCCACGTCGTGTCTGGTGAAAACGCGTAGCCGTTGTTCTGGAACCGGGCGGAGTAAAGTTCAACCAGATCGAACGCCAGCTTCAGCGCCGATTCGCGCACCCTGGCTTTGGCGTTCTCCCACTCCTTGCCCCCCAGCTTGGAGAGTTGCACCTCGGCGTCTTCCCCGCCAATGTACTTTTGTACCCGGTCTATTTGCGCGGTGGGTATGTACAACCGGTCGCCCCCGCGGTACTCTATCTCCATGTACTCGGCTATGGCGCCGCCCGCCTCCATTGTCTTAAGGCCGATATACCTGCCCTTGCCGTGTATGTCGTGAACCACATAATCTCCCGGCTTGAGGTCGCTGAAAATATCTTCAACGGCATCCCTGCGCCGCCGGGCGAGCTTTTTCTTTATCCTTCCGTAAATATCGTAAACGCCCAGCACAAGTGTTTTGGGCGAGCTCATCTCGAACCCGTAGTATACGGCCTCCCTGCT
>JAVBSU010000127.1:0-9457 GCA_031556555.1 Christensenellaceae bacterium | reverse complement strand
GTTCCATACATGATACAGCGCGGGGCGGAAGCCGTGTATTCGCCCGAGGGCAAAGCGCAGGTGGATGAAGTGATATCTTACTACATGGGCAACGCGGCCATAATCAAAAAGGCGCTAACCGGCATGGGCATTGAAGCGTTCGGCGGCGAGAACTCGCCTTACGTATGGCTCAAGACTCCCGGCGGGATGAAGAGCTGGGATTTCTTTGACCTGCTATTGGGCAAAGCGAACGTAGTGGGCACGCCCGGCGTGGGCTTTGGCAGCGCGGGCGAAGGCTATTTCCGCCTCACGGCTTTCGGTTCGAGGGAAAACACCGAGCGCGCGGTGGAGAGGTTCAAGCTCATCAAATGATAAAACTTCTATCTGAGCTCAAGGAGGTATATTTATGAAAATCGCATTCATAGCGGCGGCGAACAGCCCGCACACGATAAAATGGGTAAACGCGCTATCCGGCACGGGAAATGAGGTAAAGCTTTTTTCCCTGCCCGACCACAAAGATTCCTACAACGAGATAAGCGAGAAGGCGGCAGTCTCTTATCTCCCTTTCTCAGCCGGCCAAAAGGGCTTCAAAAAGAACGCGGCGCAGCTTAAGGCTTACCTTGAGGCGGACAGCTTCGACGCCTCGGCCGCCATAGGGCTCACGGATTACTGCTTTATGGCGATGAAAGCGGGAGCGAAGAAGCTGCTGCCGGTCTCCACGGGTACTGACGTTATGGACGTACAGCAACAGGGCGGAAAGGGGCAGCTCGTCAAAAGCATAAAATACGCCGGTAAAGTGCTGGCCGCCTCCGGCAGCGTAATAAGCTCCATAAAAGAAGTTTATAAAAAGGAAGCGGAGTATTTCACCGTCCCCTTCGGCGTGGACACGGAGCTTTTCAAGCCCGCTAAAACCGGTTTCGGCGAACCCCCGGTTTTCGCCTCCGTAAAGTTCCTGGAGCGGCGCAACAACGTAGGACTCGTCATAGAAGCTTTCGGCAAATACCTTCAAAAGCACGGCGATGCCCGCCTGAAAATAATCGGCGACGGTTCCGCCGAGTCCGAGCTAAAGCGTAAGGCGCAGGACCTCGGCGTGAGCGATAAAGTGGAATTTGCCGGCTACGTGAAGAACGCGGATATGCCCGGCGCGCTCAGCGGCGTGGACGTGGCTGTGCAGATGACGGACGAGGAATGCTTTGGCGTTTCCGGCATAGAGGCCATGGCCATGGGCATACCGCTTGTCGCTTCGGACACCCACGGCGCGAGCGAGTACGTCTTGAACGGCGTTACCGGCTACCTCGTAAAGCGCGGCAACACTGACGCCTGCGCCGACAGGATGGCTGACTTGCTCAAAGATAAAGCCTCCTACGAGAAAATGGGTTCGCTGTGCAGGGACGACATTGCTCAAAACTACGAGCTTTCGGCCTGCGCGGAAAAGTTTATTAAAGCGCTTAAATAATCATAGCGGGTTTTGGAAAGTCCAGAAAACTTTTGGAGCGCTAGCAAAAGGTTTTTGGCCGCCGGAGGCGACCTTGTTGCTATAAGTTTGCCTAAACTATTTAATTGGGAGCTTGCATATGTCTGTTAATAGATTGTACGTTGAAAAAAAGAAGGGCTGCGACGCTGAAGCCATCGAGCTCATGTCCGACCTCAACCGCAACCTCGGCCAGGGCGTGACCGGCCTTCGGCTGTTCGTTAGGTACGACGTCGAGGGCCTCGGCGATGATGATTTCAATTCGGCGGCCACAACCGTCATGGGAGAACCTGACGTTGACAACATATACTACGAAAAACTTCATGATCTTCCCGAGCCCATGAAGGTTTTCGCCATAGAATACCTCCCCGGCCAGTACGACCAGCGCGCGGACAGCGCCGCCCAGTGCATAGCGCTATTGACGCAGGGCGAGCAGCCGGTTGTGCGCTGCGCCAGGGTGTACGCCATTGAAGGAGCAAAGAGCCTCGCAACCATAAAGCGGTACCTGCTCAACCCCGTGGATTCGCGGGAAGCGTCCATGAAAAAACCGGCGACGCTAGCGCTGCGCACTGAGCTGCCCGAGAGCGTCGAGACTGTTTCGGGCTTTATAAATATGAACAGGCCGCGCCTGGACGAATACCATGCGTCCGGCGGTTTCGCCATGACGCCAGACGACCTCGCCTGCGCGCAGGAGTACTTCATCAGCGAGAAGCGTGACCCTACTATAACCGAACTCAGGGCGCTGGACACTTACTGGTCCGACCACTGCCGCCACACGACTTTTTTAACAAAGCTCAATAAGATAACTTTCGCGGATGACGAGATATCAAAGCAGGCGGAGCGCGTATTCGAGGACTACATGGACGCCCGGCGCGACTTGGGCATAAGAAAAGACATATGCCTGATGGACCTCGCGACCATCTACGCCAAGGAAGCCAAGTTGAACGGCCTTCTTGAAAACCTGGACGTGAGCGAGGAGATAAACGCCTGCTCCATAAACTGCAAGGTGGATACCAGCCAGGGCGAGGTGGACTACCTCATAATGTTCAAGAATGAGACGCACAACCATCCCACGGAGATAGAGCCTTTTGGGGGCGCGGCGACCTGCCTCGGCGGCGCTATACGCGACCCGCTTTCCGGGCGCTCCTACGTTTACCAGGCCATGCGCGTCACGGGAAGCGGCGACCCGCGCGAGAGCCTCAAGGATACGATGAAGCATAAACTCCCCCAGCGCAAGATAACCCGCGAGGCCGCGCAGGGCTATTCGTCTTACGGCAACCAGATCGGCCTTGCGACCGGCCTTGTGGACGAATCTTACCATCCTGGCTACAAAGCCAAGCGCCTGGAGATAGGCGCGGTCATAGGCGCCGCGCCCCGGCGCAACGTCGTGCGCGAGACGCCTCTTCCCGGCGACGCCGTAATACTCATCGGCGGACGAACCGGCCGCGACGGCATAGGCGGGGCAACGGGCAGCAGCAAGGCGCACAGCGAGGCTTCGGTGGAGGAATGCGGCGCGGAAGTGCAGAAGGGAAATCCCGTCACCGAGCGCAAATTGCAGCGCCTGTTCAGGAATTACGAGTTTTCGAAAAAAGTAATACGCTGCAACGATTTCGGGGCGGGCGGCGTGTGCGTCGCCATAGGAGAGCTCGCGGACGGGCTGGACATAGACCTTGACGCCGTCCCCAAAAAGTACGAGGGGCTGGACGGCACTGAGCTGGCTATTTCAGAGTCACAGGAGCGCATGGCGGTCGTGGTGCGGCAGGCCAACGTGGACGCCGTTTTAAGCCTTGCCGCCAAAGAAAACCTTGAGGCCACTCCCGTCGCCAAGGTAACGGGTACCGGCCGTTTAAGGATGTATTGGAAGGGCGCGGCGATAGTTGACATCGCGCGCGGGTTCCTGAATACCAACGGCGCGAAAAGCAGCGCCAACGCGCACGTGCGCCAGTTCGTTACCGGCGGCCTGTTCGGCGAGCCTGCCGGGAAAACATTCAAAGACACGCTTTTGGGCTTGCTCTCCGATCTCAACGTGTGCTCCAAAAAGGGCCTTATAGAGATGTTCGATTCGAGCATAGGCGCGGGCACGGTCACCATGCCATTAGGCGGCGCGCGCCAGCTCTCGCCCGTCCAGGCCATGTGCGCCCTGGTACCCTGCGAAGGCGCTCAGTCTAAGACGGCCACGCTAATGAGTTACGGCATGGATCCGTACCTAATGGAACAGAGCCCGTTCTTGGGCTCCGCTTACGCAATACTGGACAGCGTCGCCAAAATAGTCGCTTCCGGCGGGCATCCTTCCAACGCATACCTCACGCTACAGGAATACTTTGAGCGCATGAGCGAAGCCCCTGAGAGCTGGGGCAAACCTTTGGGGGCGCTTCTGGGCGCTTACTGGGCCCAGAAGGAGCTTCGGGTAGCCGCGATAGGCGGCAAGGATTCCATGAGCGGCAGCTTTGGCGATCTCAATGTCCCGCCCACGCTGTGCTCGTTCTGTGTCGCGCCCGTGCGCGCGGCGGACGTCATAACGCCCGAATTCAAGGCGGCGGGCAACAAGCTCTACCTTGTAAAAGTGGATCCCGATGAAGACGGCCTGCCCGACTTTGACGACGCGCTCGCGCTTTACGAAAAAATCAACGCTCTTATAAATGATAAAAAGATCGTCTCGGCCTGGGCCATCGGCCGGGGCGGCGTTCTCTGCGGCGCCGCCAAGTGCGCGTTCGGCAACTCGCTGGGGGTAAAGCTCAACGGCGGCGACATTGGCGAACTCACAAGAAAACGCTACGGCTCTGTTCTGGTTGAAGCCTCGGATATCGGCGACCCTGATTTCGTCCTCGTGGGCGAAGTTACAGGTAAGCCCTTCATTGAAGCAATGGGCAAGAAAGTACCGCTTAATGACGCTATAGAGGCGTACGAAAGCCCTCTTGAGTCCGTCTTCCCCACCCGTACGGAAGACGCGGGGACCCTCGACACTCCCCTGTCGGACAAAAAAGTATTTCCCATGTGCAGGTACCGGACAGCCCTGCCCCGCGTGGTCATACCCGTTTTCCCCGGCACAAACTGCGAGTACGACACAGCGGCGGCCTTCGAGAAGGCGGGAGCGGCCGTGCGCACCGTCATAATACGGAATTTGAGCCCAACCACAATCGAGCGCAGCATGGTTGAGCTTGTGAGCGCGATCCAGTCCTCGCAGATCATAGCACTGCCCGGAGGATTTTCCGGCGGCGACGAGCCGGACGGCAGCGGTAAGTTCATAGCCACAGTGTTCAAAAGCGGCGCGGTTAAAGACGCGGCCATGGAGCTCCTCAAAAACCGCGACGGCCTCATATTAGGCATATGCAACGGCTTCCAGGCGCTGATAAGGCTGGGCCTGCTGCCCTTCGGCGAAATAAGGGACAGCGATGAGCACAGCCCCACCCTGGCGCGCAACAGCCTAATGCGGCACGCGTCGCGCATGGTGAATACGCGCGTGACCAGCGTCAATTCGCCCTGGCTCCAGCTTTCGGAGGCTGGCGAGGTGCACACTGTCGCTGTCTCGCACGGCGAGGGCCGCTTTGCCGCGGACGATGAAACAATCGAAAGGCTGGTAAACGGCGGGCAGATCGCCACGCAGTACGTTGATATGGGCGGCGTCCCGTCCATGGGCATCGAGTTCAACCCCAACGGGTCGATGTGCGCCATTGAAGGGTTATTGAGCCCCGACCGCCGCGTTTTCGGTAAAATGGGCCACTCCGAACGCAAAGGCGAAGGCCTGTACAAAAATATCCCCGGCATCTTCGACCAGAAGATATTCGAGAGCGGAGTCAAGTATTTCAGGTAGAATGATTGCCTCCGGCGGTCAGGGGCGCTGCCCCTGAACCCCCGCAAGGGTCTATTGACCCTTGACCCGGCCCACTTCGTGGGCCATTACTTATATATTATATTGTCTCCCGTCTCCTTATCGAAAAGGTGCAAAAGGTCGGGTTCGAGCGAGAAGTGTATGTGCTCTTCTCCGCTGGACGGGCCGGTAAGCTCGTGATGCGCTTCGGTCGTGGGTATGCGCACTATGATATCTTTGTGCTGCACGTCCGCCGTGCTCACATCCACGTGCAGGTAGACCTCGCTGCCCATCATCTCAGATACGGAAAGCACTGAATCTATTACGTTTTTCGAGTCCCCGCCGTGTGAAATCGTTATATGCTCCGGCCGTATGCCCACAGTTATATCCTTGCCGCCATAATCAAGCTCTTTGAGCTTATCGTGCATCTCGCCGTTGAGCTTTACTCTAGCCCCGTACACGTCCACAACATACGCGCCGTCTTCATTGTTAATCTTTCCGTCGAAAAAGTTCATCTGCGGCACGCCTATGAAGCCCGCTACAAAGATGTTGACCGGGCGGTTGAACACTTCCTGGGGCGTGCCCGTCTGCTGTATTTTGCCTTCGCTCATAACGACTATGCGGTCGCCCAGCGTCATGGCTTCCGTCTGGTCGTGCGTCACGTATATGAAGGTCGTGTCTATCCTGGACCGCAGCCTTATTATCTCGGCGCGCATCTGGTTTCGCAATTTGGCGTCGAGGTTGGATAACGGCTCGTCCATAAGAAAAACCTTGGGATTCCTGACTATCGCCCGCCCAATGGCCACGCGCTGGCGCTGCCCGCCGGAAAGCGCTTTGGGCTTGCGTTTTAGAAGTTCGGTGATGCCGAGTATCTGCGCGGCTTCCTGCACTTTCACGTCTATTTCGTCCTTTTTCATCTTTCGCAGCTTTAAGGCGAAGGCCATATTGTCGTACACGGTCATGTGCGGGTAGAGCGCGTAGTTCTGGAAGACCATCGCTATGTCCCTGTCCTTCGGCGCTACGTCGTTCATGAGTTTATCGCCGATGTAAAGCTCGCCGCTGGTTATGTCCTCCAGGCCGGCGACCATCCTCAGCGTTGTTGATTTTCCGCAGCCGGACGGCCCCACAAGGACTATGAACTCCTTGTCCGCTATATCGAGGTTGAAATTCTCAACGGCTACTACTTTCTTGTCGTATACTTTTTCGAGGTTTATCAATCTTAAGCTTGCCATGTTTCGCTACCCCCTCAGCCTTTTATCGCGCCTGCGGTAAGGCCCTTTATTATGTTCTTTTGCAGGAACAGGTACACAACCAATACCGGCACGACTATGAGCACTACCGCCGCGGCCATGAACCCGTAGTTCGTCCCCGCCTGCGAGCTTATTTCGTTTAGCAGCAGTGTGATCGTCCGCTGGTTTGGATACCTTAGGAAGAACATCTGCGTAAAGAGGTCGTTGTACGACCATAAAAAAGCGAATATGGCCACGGTCGCGAACGAAGGCTTGGCCATGGGCATTATCATTTTAAAGTAAATCTTGACCACGCTGCACCCGTCCAGATACGCCGATTCCTCAACCTCTATGGGCAGCGCCTTTATAAAGCCCATCAGCACTATCGTCGCAAAGGCGATGTTGCCCGCTATCTGCGGCAGTATCGTGGACAGCAGCGCCAGCCACCTGTTGCCGGTTGACGCTATGCCGAACGCCGCCTCCATGCGGAAAACGGGAATGATGGTTGAAAACACCGGGAACATCATGCTGGCGACGAGCAGCGCGTAGAGTATGCCCTTTCCCTTGAACTGGTAGCGCACCAGCCCGTAAGCCGCCAGGCCGGCTATGAGTATCACCACAACGGTCACGCAGCCGGACACGATAAGGCTGTTGGTGTACGCCGAACCGAAGTCGGCGCGCTCGGTCGCGGTCTGGTAATTATCCAGCGTAAAGCTGTCCCCCGTCGGTATGGAAAATGAGTCCGAACGTATCTCTCCCTTTTGCCTGAAGGAATTGATTATTACCCAGATAAACGGGTATATTGTGCCTATTGCCCAAATTATCAATACGGCGAAAATAAGTATCTGCCAAGGGTCAAAGTTCTTTTTACTTGAGTACTGTTTTACCTGCCGTTCCTGTTTCGCGCTTGCCGCAGCCCACATATCATACACCCCCTCAGTAATCTTTCTCTTTGAATACGCGGTTGACTATCATGGATATCACAACGCCGGTGACCACGATGGCTATCGCTATGGTGGAGGCGTAATCCACGTCCCCCCTGTTCATTGTCTGGTGGTACATGTAGGTGCCGGTAAGCCAGGACTTGTCCATCGGCATACCCGTCCCCATCATGACCCACGGCAGGTCGAAAACCTTGAGCGCGCCCGTTATGGCGAGTATGAGGCAGGTGCACAGCACGTTGTAGATGAGCGGCAGCGTTATAAAGCGCACCTTCCTGAACCCCGAAGCCCCGTCTATCTCCGCCGCCTCGTAAATGTCCGGGCTTATGTTGTTGAGCCCGGTGAGTATTATTACAAAGTAAAAGCCCACGTACTGCCACATGACAGGCGCGAGCATGGTGAACATGTAGTGGTCGGCGTCCTTCCAGTCTATTGGGTTTTCCATCCCGAATACATTCATTAGAAGCTGGTTGAGCATACCGCCGTTGAACAAAAATATAAGGTTGAACAAGAGGCCGAGGGCAGTCGCCGATATGACTATCGGGAAGAAATACACCGTCCTGAAAAACTTTGCGCCCTTCATAATGTTGTCGACGAGGAGCGCCAGGAGCAGCGCTATGCCCACCTGGAAAATTATAGTGCAGCCCATCAGGATCATCGTGTTCTTGAACGCGGTCCCCATCAGGGGGTCGGTAAACAACCGCTGGTAATTTTCCGTTACAGGCTCGTTCCAGCCCTGTGCCGGCGTGCCCAATCCCTTTATGCTCGCAAAGCTGTTGATTACATTCATTACAAAGGGATAAAAAAGAAACACCACCAAAAATACGAAGGCAGGTATTAAAAAGAGCAAAAGCGGGGTTTTCTTTTTATAAATCGTGGATGTGTACATAGGCGTCCCCCTTTATATGGCGGTTTACGGGAGGCCGCCGTTTATGGCGGCCTCCCGCTCCGTTTCTAATTTAAATATTCAGGGCTGTCTTAAGCTCCTTCGGAATTTATCTGGAGCGTCGAGTTCACAAGGTCCGCGGCGGATGTGTTGCCCGTCACAACGTCTTTGACGCCCGGCTGCACAAAGAGTTCCGTCTTGGCGTCGGAAGTCAAAAGATCCTGTACGGCGCCCGTCGCGCTGGTCTGCCCCAGGAACATGTCTATAGCGGACTGTACGAAGGCATTGGGAGTGGCTCCCGACTCGTCCACCGGTGGATTAATAAGCGCCGTGGGCGCAACGCCGGTGTTGGAGAACGTTGCCACAACCGGGTCGGAAGTCATGTATTCCACAAAGCTTACGGCCGCGTCGCGCTTGGCGTCATCGTCCCAGGCTTTTGTGGTTATGTAGTACCCCATGGAGAAACCGCCCACTATGTCTGTGGCCAGCCGCTGATCCTTCTGGGGAACGTAGGTTACGGCGTAGTTCTCAAGGTTGTCGGGAACGTTGTCGTCGAACCAGCCCATCTTCCAGCTGCCGTCTATTGCGAAAGCAGCCTGGTCGTCCGCCATCATCTGGAAGGTTTCCTGGTCGCCGGCCGTCAGCGTGTTCTGCGGGAAGAAGCCGTCGTTGTACATATCGGTCATGTCGTTGAGGCCTCCCACCCAGGCCTGTCCGGCGGGGTCGTCGGCATTGGCGGGTATAGTGAGGTGGTCTGCGGGGAGTTGGTAATTAAAGGTCGTATACTCCCACCAATAGTGCGGAACCTCCGCGAGGGAGCACGCCACCGGGGTGTATCCCGCGTCTATTATCTTCTGGCCGTCGGCCATGAACTGATCCCATGTGTAGCCGGGGCCGGGCACTTCCACTCCGGCCGCCTCAAGCACCGCCTTGTTGCAGAAGAGCGCCTCCCAGAATCCTGTTACGGGCAGCACGTACTTCTGGCCGTCGGCCGTGGAAGCGGGGAGCATGTCGTCGTTCATGTTGGAGCCGTAGTCGGGATACTCGGCGCGGATGGTGTCAAGGCTCACAACCTTGCCCTGGCTGACTATCGTATCCGCGTCTGCGCCGGAGAAGAAGAACAGCACATCGGGCTCTGTTCCC
>JAVBSU010000146.1:0-9259 GCA_031556555.1 Christensenellaceae bacterium | reverse complement strand
TTTTATCTCACTATTCTGTTTTTTTGGTTTATCATAAACACCTTGTTGGGCCTACCAAAAACTGCACACACCCCCGCCGGAGGCAGGGAGATACATGCAAGACACAATAGCCGCGATAGCCACGCCTCCGGGCGAGGGCGGGGTCGCGATAATCAGGATAAGCGGGCCGGATGCCCAACATGTGCTGGCAAGCGTATTTTCGGGAGGCGGGGAGTTTGAGCACGCGAAGATGTGCTACGGCGCTTTTGTTGGCGGCAGCGGAACGATAGACGTTGGATACGCTGTAATGTTTTACGCGCCTAAATCGTTCACGGGCGAGGATGTGGCTGAGATACACTGCCACGGCGGCGCGGTGGGCGCGGGAATGATACTTGACGCTGTAATGGCGAAGGGGGCGCGTCCGGCCCAACCGGGCGAGTTCTCCAAGCGCGCTTTTATTAACGGCAAGATGGACCTCACCCAGGCCGAGGCGGTTTGCGACTACATTGGCGCTTCGTCGGAGCAAGCGGCCCGGCAGGCGCTCATACAGATGGAAGGCGGGTTAAGGGAGCGGATCGCGGAGTTGCAGGACGAGCTTACGGATCTTTTGGCGGAGACTGAGGCGGCCGTCGAGTATCCCGATGAAGACCTTGAAGATGAGATAACAAAGGATGCGCTGCCCGTGCTGGCCGCGCTCATAGAGAAGACAGGGGCGCTCGCAAATACCTACAAAGCGGGGCGGATAATAAAAGAGGGGCTTAATGTTGCGATAGCGGGCAAGCCCAACGTGGGCAAGTCCTCGCTGCTAAACGCGCTGTGCGGGAGGGAGCGGGCGATAGTGTCCCATTTGCCGGGCACGACGCGCGACACGGTTGAGAACACGTTCTTTGCGCGCGGCCTGGCCGTGAACCTTGTGGATACGGCTGGCATACGCGGCACGGACGATATCATAGAAGTGGAAGGCGTCAAGCGGTCGGTCGCGGCGGCGGACAGCGCGGCGCTCGTGCTTTTCGTTGCTGATATGTCGCGGGAGTGGGACGGGCAGGACGACTTTGCGCTTGGCTCCCTGAACAGGGATAAAGGCGACATCCTCATGGTATACAATAAATCCGACCTTTGCGAAAAGCGAGATATGGGCAGTGGCGCGGTGCGCGTTTCCGCGAAGACGGGCGAAGGGATCGGCGAACTAAAAGACATCCTCTACAAACGCGCTCTTGAAGACGCGCGCGGCGAGAGCCTCGTCATAATAAACGCGCGGCACGCCAATTTGCTAAAAACAGCGGCGGACGCCATGAAAGACGCTTACGCGGCGCTTCGGGAGGGCGTGGACATGGACTGCGTCACCATAGATATCAATGCGGCCTGGCAGGCGCTGGGCGAACTCACGGGAAAGACGGCAAGCGAAGATATAATAGACAGGATATTCGAAAGGTTTTGTTTGGGTAAATAATTTGTTTACAGGTGGAAATTACGATGTAATAGTCATAGGGGCGGGACACGCGGGAATAGAGGCGGCGCTCGCCTGCGCGCGCCTCAATAAGAAGACGCTGCTAATGACGATATGTATGGATTCGATCGCCCTTATGGCGTGCAATCCCGCCATAGGCGGCACGGCCAAAGGGCATATAGTGCGGGAGGTGGACGCGCTGGGCGGCCAGATGGCGCTGGCTGCGGATGCGACCTTCATGCAGATAAAAATGCTTAACACTGGCAAAGGCCCGGCGGTGCACTCGCTGCGCGCGCAGCAGGATAAAAAAGCCTATCAGGCGTACATGAAACGGATGCTGGAAAACACGGACAATCTATCGCTCGTTCAAGATGAAGCGGTGGAAATAATTGCGGGTGACGCTGGCATAACAGGCGTTATAACCGCGATGGATATAGAATACAAATGCAGCGCGCTCATACTGGCGACGGGAGTGTACCTAAAGAGCAAGATAATCATAGGCGAGTACGAAAAGGAATCGGGGCCGAGCGGCCTTTATCCGGCGGCGATGCTCAGCCAGAGCCTGAGAAAGCTCGGTTTTGAGCTAATGCGCTTCAAGACGGGAACTCCCGCCCGCGTGGACGCTCGCAGTATAGATTTCGGCAAGGCAACGCCGCAGTACGGCGACGGCCCGCCGCTGAGTTTTTCGTTTATATCTGATATCGCGGAATACCCGAACGCGCCATGCTACCTGACTTACACGAACGGGCGCACGCATGAGATAATACGCCAAAACCTGCACAGGAGCCCGCTGTACAGCGGTAGGATAAAGGCCACGGGCGCGCGCTATTGCCCGTCCATTGAGGACAAAGTGGTGAAATTCCCGGACAAGGAGCGGCACCAGCTCTTCCTTGAACCGGAGGGCGCGGACACGAACGAGATCTACGTGCAGGGCATGAGCAGCAGCCTGCCGGTGGATGTGCAGATGGCCGTTTACCGGACAATACCGGGACTGGAGAACGCCCATTTCATCCGCCCTGCATACGCGATAGAGTACGACTGCATAGACTCGCGCCGCCTCGCGCCATCGCTGCAATCCAAAGATGTGAGCGGACTTTTTATGGCGGGGCAGATAAACGGCACGTCCGGCTACGAGGAAGCCGCCGCGCAGGGGTTGATCGCGGGCATAAACGCGTCGCGTTTCATTGACGGCGAGCCGCCCGTCGTGCTCGGGCGGGACGAGGCATACAGTGGCGTGCTTATAGACGACCTAGTGACAAAGGGCACGAACGAACCGTATAGGATGATGACTTCCCGCGCGGAATACCGCCTGCTCTTAAGGCAGGACAACGCTGATTTGCGGCTCACCGGCCTGGGCAGGAAAGTTGGCCTTGTGGACGATAGGCGCTACGGCGCGTTCATGCGTAAACTTGAGCGCATAGGCGAGCTGGATAAAGTATTGAGGAGCACTCATATACCGGCGGACTTTTGCGAAGGCGCGCTGGGCGAAGCAAAGGCGGGAATGACTGCGGAGATGCTCATAAAGAGAGGGGTGCCGCTTACGAAGCTTAACGGCGCGCTGGATATGGGCGCTTACGGCGAAGACGTAATAAGCCAGGTGGAGACGTCCATAAAATACGAGGGCTACATTAAGAAACAGGTTGGGCAGGTGGCAAAGATGCGCGCCCTGGAAAATAAAAGGCTGCCCGGCGGCATAGATTATTCCGCAATAAGCGGGCTAAGGCTGGAGGCGCGCGCCAAGCTGGCGGCGGTATCCCCCGCTAACCTGGGGCAGGCGTCAAGGATTTCGGGTGTTTCGCCCGCCGACATTTCGGTACTGCTGGTTTACCTCAGCATGGGTGAACGGCGCTCCGGTTAAACTCTGAAGGAAGGAAGCGCATGAAAGCTATAGTTACGGGCGCCGGTTCGGGGATAGGCAAAGCCATAGCCATACGGCTGGCTTCCGACGGATACGGGATCATAGCCGTCGGAAGGGACGAGCATAAGCTCAAAGAGCTGAAAAGCTACATTAAGACCAGCCTGGATATTTTTGCGCTGGATCTTGAAAAACGCGAGGACTGTTTCAAACTCTACGAGCGGACGGAACATGAAGACGTGAGCATCCTCGTCAATAACGCGGGTTTTGGCGTGTTTGGGCAGTTCACTGAAACGGACCTTGGCAGCGAGCTAGCCATGATAGACGTGAACGTCACAGCGGTACATATACTTACCAAACTTTTTGTGAAACGGTTCATCGGCCAGGGCTCAGGCTATATATTGAACGTTTCATCGAGCGCCGGTTTTTTTGCGGGGCCGCTCTTTTCTTCCTATTACGCATCCAAGGCCTACGTGCTTCGGCTGTCCCAGGCAATACGCGAAGAACTAAGGCGGGCAAACTCCCCGGTATACGTGGGCGCGTTCTGCCCAGGGCCTGTCAAAACAGATTTCAACAAGAACGCCGGTGTCAAGAAAAAAACCGGCGGCCTGCCCGTGGACTACGCCGCCGATTATGCCGTACAGAAAATGTACGCCAAAAAAGCCGTTATAGTACCCGGCGCGGCAATGAAGCTGATGCGCTTTTTTTCGAAAATTATTCCGGACGCCGTGCTGACGCCGGTGGTTTATTTGATGCAGCGCAAGAAGCAGGTGTAGGCACTCCTGGTGTTTGCTAACGCGGCCAAGCGAATCTTCCTTCTTTCTTCTTTGAAAGAAGGAAGCGAAGAAAGAAGCGTGGTGGACACTCCGTTCCCCCACGCCCCCTATCATAGGCCAGCGAACACCATCGGGAATTCCCCGGCATAACCTCTCTGAGTGGGCGTTTTCGGGGATACCGAATCCACAGTGAAGCGGGATTGGAGTGGCCTTTTGGGGTTCTTAGGGGCGTAGCCCCTGAGTCTCCGCGGACGAAACATAAAATCTGCCGGAGGCTCCTTGACCCAAAAGGAATACCATATATTTATCAATTATATCTCCGCTTCCTGACCATGTTTGTAGAGCATGACTGTTTCGGGAAGCCGGTCCTTTTCTCTTTTTATCACGTATGAGGTGCTTTTTATGAAATCGCCTTTGTCGTCTTCGGCGAAGGGGAGGTGGAACGCCACGACCGATTTGGGCTTTATGGCGGTATTTATTACGTCTCTGCCGCTTTGCAGCGACACGTAGGGGAAGGGCAAAAAGGCGGTATCTATGCGGCGCTCGCCAACAAACCCGCCGATGGCGCTCATATCGATGGCGGCGTCTCCGGTGAAAAGGAGCGCATAGCCGCCTATATCCACGATATATCCGTAGTTGACCACATCCGCGTAAGCCTTGCCGTCATGTTTGAGCGTGCCCGCCTTTATCTTTACTTTGCCAAAGTTGAAGCGTTCCACTTCGTCATTGAGCGCGAAGACGCGGCCGCCCACCAGCTCCAGCGGCGCGGGCGCAAACACGCGCGTTTCGCTGTGGATGCTCAAAAACGCCTGGACAGCGGACGTGTCGCAGTGGTCGGGATGGCAGTGGCTTATAAGCATGTAGTCGATGTGTGAAAACCTGCCCGCGCCATTAATGATATCCTCCAGCAAATCCTGGGGCGTCCTCGAAAAACGCGTTGTTTTGTGGGTATGCAGCGCGTCGGAGAGTATTTTAACACCGCCTACCGTGACCAGCACGCCGGCGTTTGCAATGAGGCGTACGTTTAACATCCGCTGCCTCTATTCGTAAGACTTGACGATCTCTATGGCCGATTTCGTGTTTATGCCGAAACGTTCCACGCCGAGATCCAAAAGGGCGTCAAATTCCTCGCGTGTCCTTATGCCGCCCGCCGCCTTGACCATGAGGCCGTCGCCGAGGTATTCCTTTATCAGTTTTATCCTGGGGATGTTGGCGTCGCCGGGGATCCAGCCCGTGCCCGTCTTAAGGAAATTCGCGCCGCTCTCCCTTACTATATCGCACGCCTTTGGTATCTCGCTGTCGTCGAGGCAATTGAGCTCGATTATAACTTTCGTTAGAACCCGTTCGCGCGTCACGGCGATGACCTGCTTTAATTCCTCCAGCACGAAATCATATTCCCCGCTCTTAAAGCGGCCGACGTTCATTACTATGTCCATCTCCTCGACGCCGTCTTCTATCAGCAGCTCGGCTTCCCTTATCTTGGTTTCCGTGCGGTGGCCTCCGGAAGGGAAACCCACGGGCGCGCCCACGTACACGCCGCTCACTCCCCTCAAAAGCCCGGAGACTTTTTTTGTGAAGCAGGGCAGGCTGTGCACGTTTATAAAGCCGTACTCCTTGGCGTATTTCACGCATTCCTCGATATCTTTAATAGTGTGATGCGTCCTCACCGCGCTTATATCGATCTTCGCGGCGGCTTCTCTGGCTGTCATATGTAACTCACCTTCCTTAATTACTATTTTATTTGGGGGGAATATCGCCCACGCCGTTAAGCACGTAGGCCGGGCGGTAGGGGAATTCCTCTATCGTTCTTAAAGAGCTGACTCCAGACAGGACCAGCACCGTCTCCATGCCGGATTCTATACCGGCTATGATGTCCGTGTCCATCCTGTCGCCGACTATGGCGGCGTCGTCACTGTGCACGCCCAACATCTTTATACCCGTGCGCATCATTAGGGCGTTGGGCTTGCCCACAAAGTAAGCGCTCTTGCCTGTCGCCATCTCGATAGGCGATATTAGCGCGCGGCAGGCGGGGATTATGCCCGCTTCGGTCGGCGCGGTGATGTCGGGATTGGTGCCTATGAGCTTGGCGCCGTTCTGCACGAACTTTACGGCCCTAAGTATATTCTCGTAGTTGTAGTTGCGCGTTTCGCCAAAGACAACGTATTCGGGGTTGACGTCGTTCATGGTAAGGCCGGCTTCGTACAGGGCGTTGTAAAGCCCTGCCTCGCCGATAGCGTAAACGGAACCGTCCACCGACTGTTGCTTTAGGAATTTTGCCGTTGCCAACGCACTGGTATAAAAGTGGCGCTCTTCGATTTCAAGCCCCATCCTTCCGAGCTTTTGCTGGAGCTCGCGCGTCGTCCTCTCGCTGGAATTAGTGAGAAAGAGGAAGTTTTTGCCTTCGTCCCGCAGCCAGTTTACAAAGCGGGAGACGCCGTCCAAAAGGCGGTTGCCGTGATAGATCACGCCGTCCATGTCGCATATAAAACCCTGTTTGCTCCGAAGCTGTTCGATCTTCGCCTCTTTCATGTACCATGCCTCCCTTATCCGTCAATAAGATAGTTATTCCTTAAGCGGCTGATGTCATCGCTTGTGACGCCCATCGCCGCCGTCATGTAATCCATAAAGGAGCCGTACTTTTTCTCTATGGCGGCGTAGGTTGTGGTCAGGTAGTCGCTGTGCACGCAAAGCCCCTGGTAGAGGACTTTTACCTCCTGCATGCTCTTGCCTTTTGCCCTTTCCTTTGCCATTATCTCCTGGTTCTGCCTCGCGCGCATGATGTTTGTCCTGAGGTAGTCCTCAAAGATATCCTCCTTCGACGCCCCGAGGAGGGTCAGCAGCATCGCCGCGGCCAGGCCCGTCCTGTCTTTGCCCGCGAAGCAGTGGAAGAGGACGGAGCCTTCGTCAAGTTCTATAACGCGCCTTAAAAAGGCGGTGTAGCACTGCTGGGCGTACTCGTCGTTTATGGTGTGCACGTATACGTCCTGCATGTACCGGTGCAGCTTTTTCTCCGTCTTTATCTCTTCGAAGGTGAACATGCTGGGCGCTTTTTCCTCGACTTTGGTCATGACGTCAAGGTTTATGTACTCCACTCCATCGGGCAGCGTGTCTGGATGGCGTTCCGACTCAAACACAGAGCGGAAGTCGACCACAACTTTGAGCTCGTAATCCCTGGCGAAAGCCTCGGCCTCTTCCGGAGTGAGCGTGTCGAGCTGCGCCGAGCGCAGCAGGCGTTTCGGCTTGACTATCCGTCCGTCCGCGGCGGGTATTCCGCCGAGGTCGCGGAAATTCACGATTGTCTCTTTTTCAAGTTTGGGCGGCTGTTTCTTCTTCATTGTCTCTCCTTGTGTCCTGTAAGCCCTGATTAATTCAGGCGCGCGCGTCTTTACTCATCTTTTTCCTGCCGGCTGCGTTAAAAATGCTCGTAATAGCGCTGCTATTCCTGCGCTTTTTGCCTTGTCGGCCGAAAAAATCTTTCGCAAATCCGGCGACCTTCATTTAATCATTGCTTACTTATATCCATAAAATCCATTAATTTTTTCAAATTCGCGTTCCGCTCAAAGTTGGCGAAGTGATAGGCTTTGCCCATAGAGCCCATGGCTTTGCGTTCGGCTTCGCTCATATCGTGCATCTTCATTATAACTTCGGCAAGGCCGGAAACGTCGCCGCTGTCTACACTGATACCGCAGCCGCTGCCGTTTATAAGCTCCTTGCCCGCGCCGTCCATGGCCGATATCACAGGCTTTCCGGCCGCCATGTAGCTCTGCACTTTGGCGGGTATGCCGTAGTCGAACAGCTCGCTTTTGGAGAGCGCCACCAGGAGCGCGTCCGCCAGCGTCTGGTACTTTGGAACTTCCTCCACTGGCACAAGCCCTTCGAAAACCCAGTCGTCCGCCATATCGAGCCTTGCGGCTTCGTCCATTAGCCACTGCTTGCTCATGCCCTCGCCGAGTATTATGTAGCGTATGCCGCTGTAGCCCCTGTCCTTCACCTGCCGGGCGGCGGCCGTCACAACGTCGAAGGATTGGGCGGGGTTTATGTTTCCCGCGAAGACTATATTAAAGCGCCCGTCGCAAAAGCGCGCCATGAGCTTATCGTCCCAGATTTCCTGTTCGTATATTTTTTCGCACACCTGCGGTATGTACGCTATCTTTTCCTTTGGTATACCCACTAGCGTGTTCAGCCTTTCGGCGATACCTTCAAAGACTCCCATGAGTCCGTCGGCCTTCCGGTAGTGCCAGTAGGAAAACTTTGTTATAAGCTTCCTCAAAAACTTGTTCTTTACATCGATTATGGAAAACAGGCTGTGCGGCCAGAAGTCGCAGATGTAGATGTAAAGCTTTGTTTTTTTCAGCTTTGCCAGCATTATGGGCATGAACGCCATAAACACGGGCGATAGCTGGTATACCATGATCCTGTCGTAATCCTTTCTCAATAACCCTGGCAGGTGCATGAGAGAGGCCAGCGGGAAGGATACGAAGTTCACGGCTATGCGGAAGTTGGAGTTGTCCCCGCGCGGTATCTCAAAGGCGCGCCTTATGTTCACGCCGCGCCGGATCTGCCGCCTGTTTTTCCGGTAGGAGTAACCCGGGAAAAACTTTCCGGCCGGGTAATTGGGTATGCCGCAGAGGACGTCCACCTCACAACCGTTCTCCACAAGGCCCTCGCATATATCGGTGACCCTGAACGTTTCGGGCCAGTAATGCTGGCATACGACCAAAATCTTCTTCTTGCGCATGATTATACTATATCACAAATGCCGAAAAACAAAAAGGGCCGCTTTGAGGGCGGCCCCCTTTTTGGTCTTTTTCTTATCCCTATGTTAGTGAGTCACAATCAATACGATTCAGATTCACTAGGCAAACAATCAATATCCTTCGATATTGGTGAAGAGGGCGTCATTTATGTCGCTGACGAAAGTACCGTCCGCCCTGCCCGCCATGTAAGCGTCAACGTCTTCGAAGGGGATGAGCGAGGACTCAACTTCGTTGATATCGTCTTTGGTGTAGGGGAGGAGGTAGGGGTGTATGTACTGCCTGTAGTCTTCGCCATTGAAGTAGGCTTTGATCTGCTGGTAGAGAGCGTCGCCCTCCAGCGAAGCGGCCTGGTTAACGTCGGCGGAGATTATGCCTTCCTTAGCCCAGTTCCAGGAGATCTCACGGCCGTTGGAAGAACCTATCCAGTAGTCGGCGGGGTTGAGGC
>JAVBSU010000129.1:0-6066 GCA_031556555.1 Christensenellaceae bacterium | reverse complement strand
AATAATAATCGCCGTGCTATTGCAGCATAAGAACAGGAATAATTAATTAGAAAAGTAAAAAGCCGCCGGGGCGATACGCTTCCGGCGGCTTTTTTATACTATTCGCGAACACGCAGTTTCGCGGCAGGGTCGGTAGTTGATGTAATTTTGATAGCGTAGGAGTTGCCGCTCTTGATATCGTCTTCCGTGACTATGTGGAAATCCAGCAGCTTATCCGTATTGTATCCCGTATGCAGGAAGTTTATTTTCGCGAGCGAGCGGCTCCAACCGTCCAGCCAGCTTTCCAGCAGGCGGCGTTGCGTCCCGTCGCCGTCAAACAGCAGTAGCAGGTCAATGTCGCTACCCATGCGGTTGCTGCCTGAGTTGGTGCTGCCGAAAAGGTACACGCCCACGACGCCGAACGCCTTCATATCCATGCTATCGGCTATTTGCTGGGCCATGTAGTTACGCCATTGCCAGTGTTCCCGCTCGTCTATGATTCCCCAATTGAGCTTATCCAAGTCTTTTTGCTTAGGCTTTGCCTCGTGCGCCGCGGCCGGCTTTTTCAAAAAGGCTACCGCCTGGCTTAGGTCCGCGTTCATGTGTATGGAAAGTGTCTTTCCAAAATAGGAAGTTGGAACGTCTATAACTTTTACAACATCCGAAAGCCAGCCGTATTCCGGCAGTATTGCTTTTAAAATGTTATCGCTGCCGCTAAAGAAGCTCTCCCTGAAAACTACGTCCTTCTGGTCGGGGTAGAGGGGTATATAAATTATGCCGGCTTCCACAAGATCCTGGAAAAAGTGCGTGCCGAAAGATAATTCGGGCAGGTAGGAATGTTTCTCCTTGGCCACTTCTATGAGTGCGGCCGTGCCTGAAATGTCTGAATAAGTGACCCGGACGCCCAGCTTTATGTCGCCGCGGCTGCCCCAGCGGCCCGGGCCTATCAGTATGTACTTGCGCCTCGCAAGCTTATCGTTCAGGAGGCCGACAACCTTGCCCACGGCCAGAAGGTCGTCTAGCGTAGAGAGCGCGTTGTAGCCTTCGCCATCCACGTAAACAACATGTGTGATGCCTTCTATTAGCCCGTCCGAGATGAATCGGTTGGCAGTAAAGAGTATGTCCTTTGAGCTGAGGTTTTTGGGGATGGGAGCGGGGCTGCTCAATGCACCACGTCCCTGCGGGCGGCACTGCAGAAGGTATAGGTGTTCGCCGTCATGCACGAATTCAATATCCACAGGCGTGCCCATTTTATCAGAAAGAACGTCCAGCATGCGTTTTAACTTCTTGGCGAGATCCGTAGAAGAGAGTATGGAGTCGAAGGTCACCACCATGTTGTCCTTCTTCGGGTTGAGCGTAAAGGCGTTTTTATTTTCCATGAAGTCAGCGTTGTATACTGAAACGTATTTATGAAGCCCCTGAAACTTGCCGCCCATCTCCCTCAGGAAGGGAACGACGTCAACCGTCTCGAACTTGCCTTCCTCAAGGTTTATGAGGTCAATATGCTTGGGTGAGTAGTGCCTTATATCCGCAGGCGTCTGATTTACACGCAGATCAGGAAATTCGGGAGAAAAAAGAACGGGGTAGTCGTCGTTCACACGGTCCACGGCCCGTGTTCCAAGGCCCATCACCATACGTACAAGGCCTCCTTCGCGTGTGACGCGGGACGACCAGCGCAGCAGGTTATGGGAAAAGGCAACGCCTGCGAAAGCGGGCATATAGTACTTGCCAATATGTTTGCCCACGACTTCCTGTATCAAAACGCCCATTTGCTCGGTAAAGTTAAGAAGCCCGCGCTCCTTGCGGTATTCTATTGAGTCGGGGTTGTACATGGAGGAGTAGACCTCCAGCACGGCGTCTATAAGTTCTTCGAGGCGTTCTTCCCTCGTGCCGTTGTTGGGAAGGAAAAGGCTCTTGTACTTGCCGGAAAACGCACCGCTCTGCCTGTCTTCCAGCAGTGAAGACGAGCGCACTATTACTGGCGTACCGCTCAAATCGTCCAGCACCATGCGGAGCATTCGCACTGTATGCGGCGGCAGTTTCGCGCTCTTTATTTTGGAAACGACGTCGTCGTATGTCATTCTTAAGTAAAACGTCGAGTTGTATTTGTAGGAATTAAGGTCTTCGAGGTTGTTGTAGTGCAGAAAGTCGACTATCTGGTCTGTCGCTATATACCAGGTACGGGGCGTTTTGATGTCGTTTAAAAGAGGGTCGTGCCGCTTGGCGTGATCCAATATCTGCTTGGCGATGAACAATCCCGCGCCCTTTCCGCCTATGTTGCCCATACTGGTATCCGAGCCGATTATCTTGTCGATCATGGGCCCGAAATCTGAAATGTGCAGGTTATCTAGCACAAGGTTTAAAAGGTGGCCGTCATTCGTTAAAAAGCGGTGGGAGAGCTCGGCGATTAGCCAGGTTTCGGTAAGCGTGCTGGATTGCGGTTCGCCCGCGACGGCTGCCGTGTACCTGTGGACCGCGTCCAGTACGTCGCTTATGCTGGAATCCTTGCTGTCCACTGTTTTGACAAGCGCGAAGATGCGTTCTTCCTGCACCCAACCGCTTATGAGGTCGTAAACGTCGCCCCTAGGTAAAAATGCGGCCGCGCCAGCTATGAGTTTTTTGCTGAGGGTGGCTGTGTCCGCGACAGGCTGTTTTTTTAGCGGAGTGTTCACTTCGCCGTAAGTCTGCCGCGGCTCAAACCCCAGGCCGTCAAAGAGCGCGTCCGCGCCGCTGCCGGCCTTATCCTTTAAGTGGTAGCGGAGCTTTTCGCCAATGCGCATGAGCATGTCGGGGTTTATTCGCATGAGCATGTCCAGCAGCATGGAAAGCTCGCGCTCTGTGCTGAGCGCTACCTGGGAGATGCGGCGGGATATGGAATCCAGCAGCTTTATCTCATTGCTCAATAAATCGCAGCACTCGTGCAGGGGCACGGACACGTACCCGACGGAGATTTCGCCGATCGCGTCCTTTTCAGACAGGATGGGCGTGTAGTACAGCACCGAGGCTTCCGGAAAATCAGGAGCGGCGTATACTTCGCCCTGGAGCGTGATTTTAACGCGGCAGGCCTCAGGATCGGAAAAGCCTATAGGTATCGTCTTTACAAGCTCCTGCATTGCGGCTGGCAGCGTAAGCTGCTTGTCCTGGATAATCTCGTCCACCGCATACATGCATTCCAGTTCTTTCGCTCTCTCTTGTAGCATGCGGGCGTCATAATCGTTCATATTCTCACCCTTTACAATTAATATTCAAAATCCCGGCATATGTTCCAAAAAAAGAAACGCGCCTTGTTGTTGGCGCGCTTCTTCCTGTTATTATACCCAGCCGCGCAGTTTTACAGCATCGACCACACGGTTTATCGCTATGACGTAAGCCGCGTCCCGCAGGGGAAGGTCTTTCTCCTTGGAAAGCTCATAAACCGCGTCAAAAGCCTTGGTCATCGTGTAATCCAGTTTTTCCAGCACTTCTTCTTTGCTCCAGAAGTAGTTCATGTTGCACTGCACCTGCTCAAAGTAACTGCACGTGACTCCGCCCGCGTTGCACAGGAAGTCGGGAACCACGGTAATGCCGCGTTCCCTCAAGGGGCCGTCGCAGTCGGGCGTTGTGGGGCCGTTGGCCGCCTCGCATATGATTTTCACCTGGCCGGACAGGTCGGGCAGGCAGGTGGGCGTTACCTGGTTTTCCAGCGCGGCGGGTATCAGTATATCGACATCCTGCTTGAGCCAGTCTTCACCCGGAAGGATTTCATAGCCCAGCGCTTTCGCCTTGTCTTTGTCTATGCTCCCAAAGGAATCCTTAATCTCGACTAACTGCTCTATGTCGCAGCCGCCGGCCTTTTTGAATGTGTAGGATTTTGAATCGCCCTGGTCCCAGCAGGAAACGGCGATAACCTTGCCGCCTAAGTCAGTGTAAAGGCGGGCGGCGTACTCCGCCACGTTGCCGAAGCCCTGTATGCTGGCTGTTGTTGAAGCGGCGGGGATCTCAAGGCAGTTCAGAAGCTCGCGCAGCACGTAAACAACGCCGTAGCCCGTGGCTTCCGTGCGCCCCAGCGAACCGCCCATGCCAACAGGCTTGCCGGTTATGACGCCGGGGAAGCGGCCGCCCGCTATCTTTTCGTATTCGTCCATCATCCAGAGCATGTGCTGTCCGTTCGTCATAACGTCGGGAGCGGGCACGTCAATATTAGGGCCGATCTGATCGTACAGCTGGCGCACATAGCCCCTGCACAGGCGTTCCTGCTCCGCTTTGGAAAGGTTGTGCGGATCGCAGATCACGCCGCCTTTGCCGCCGCCTAAGGGTATGTCGACCACGGCGCACTTCCATGTCATCCAGATAGAGAGGGCGCGCACTGTGTCCGCGGTCTCGTGCGGGTGGAAGCGTATGCCACCCTTGGCTGGGCCGCGCGCGTCATTGTGCTTTATTCGGAAAGCGCGGAAGATTTTAGTTGTGCCGTCATCCATCCTTACGGGAATTGTAAAATGGAATTCTTTCATCGGCTGGCGAAGCAATTCGCGCGTGCCGCTGTCAAGATCAAGTATTTCCGCGACGCTGTCAAACTGCGCCTGTGCGTTTTCAAATGGGTTGTATGGAACTTTAGACATAATTTACCCTCCAAATCAATTAATTAAATATCATTATAAGCCCGATGGAAAAAGACTGTCAATATCTTATTGAAATGCAATATTTAAAATATAAAATTGCATTTACAAATTTATTGTGATAACATGTACCGTAATTAAACTGCACGGGAGAATAGATATGTGGAAGGGAAATCTCTTGGACCGGCTCAACCTTGAATACGACAGCATGTCGAAGGGGCAAAAACTGATATCCGACTATATAATGCGCAACTACTATAAAGCCGCGTTTATGACGGCGGCGACGCTGAGCGAGACCGTAGGCGTGAGCGAATCGACTATAGTACGCTTTGCCTATGCGTTAGGATACGACGGCTATCCCAAAATGCAAAAAGAGCTCCAGGATGTCATACAAAACAGAATGAACACGATACAGAGGCTGAGCCTGATGGACGGGCTGAGTTCGGAGGACATAATAAACGCCTCGTTCAAGACAGACATCAACAACCTCAGGGTTTCAAAGGACAGGAACAGCGCCGCCAAGTTTGACACGATCGTCGACACTATCGTCGCGGCCCGCCATGTCTACATACTGGGCAACAGGTCCAGCAGCCCGCTGGCGGAGTTTTTGCTGTACTATATGAGCTACATCCTTGAGAACGTTATATCCATTAGCTTCGACTCCGGAGACGTGTTCAGCCAGATAGTCAACGCGGGCGAAGAGGACGTTTTAATTGCCATCGGCTTTCCGAGATATTCGCTGAGAACCGTTGAAATAATGGACTCGCTTTGCAAAAAGGGCTGCCAGACAATCGCGATCACAGATAACGATTCTTCGCCGCTGGCGCAGATGGCTGACTACACGCTGACCGCTAAGAGTTACTTGAATTCGTTTGTGGATTCATTCGTCGCGCCGCTTTCAATAATAAATGTGTTAATAATACTTCTGGGACTGAAAAAGAAGGATACGCTTATAAGCAATTTTGAAAAACTGGAGGAGCTCTGGCAAGAAAACAATGTTTACGCGGACAGCGCCTCTTACGCCAGGTGGAGCAAAAATGAATAGGCTGGCCGTTGTAGGCGGCGGCCCGGCGGGTATGATGGCCGCTTACGCGGCGGCCGCGCGCGGAATAGATACAACGCTCTTAGAAAAGAATGAAAAGCTGGGCAAAAAATTATACCTGACGGGCAAGGGCAGGTGCAACCTGACGAACGCCCACGATATTTCGGATTTTTTTGACAACATCGTCGACA
Source organism: Christensenellaceae bacterium (assembly GCA_031556555.1). Lineage (GTDB taxonomy): Bacteria > Bacillota > Clostridia > Christensenellales > Christensenellaceae > UBA5399. The sequence continues at coordinate 259 of JAVBSU010000129.1, read as the reverse complement.
ATCCGAAATTTTTGTTGAGCGCGCTGCACGGCTTCACCAACGAAGATTTAATAACTGTGCTCAACAGATTCGGACTGAAGACGAAAACAGAGAGGGGCGGGCGAGTTTTCCCCGAGTCTGACAAATCGAGCGACGTCATAAAAACGCTAAAATCCATGCTCGGTTCAGTGGGCGTAAAGGTAATGCTCAACACAAACGTGCTGTCAATAAGTAAAGACGGCAGCGTATTCCATATTGAAACGGGATCCAGACAGATGGA
>JAVBSU010000155.1:0-10404 GCA_031556555.1 Christensenellaceae bacterium | reverse complement strand
ATAGGCGGATGAATAGTCGTTTACTAGATATGCGTCGGGCCGTTCCACGTCCAGCGGCACTGGTATGCTGTCCACAGCGCGTCCAAACATCGCCTTCGTACTTCCGCCATTGACCTCAATAGAACTCAGGCCCATATCCTTTATGCCGAGGGCATCGAAAACATCCTGGCACTTCGCCAATATCTCGTCCTCGCTCAAAAGGGGTTCCTTACCGGCTTGCACCACGGTGAGCGAACCCCGGCCGCTGCCATCCGGTTCGATATAATCCAAATACATGCCTACATAGCTGGACTTGTCTACCGGAGTGTCTATTGTCACGTCGTTTCCCACGCTCAGCCACCACTCGTGCCCGTCGTCCGTTTTTGTGAAAATATTCGTGTAGCCTTCCGTCAACAAGGCGGATGCCTCAGGCGTTTCGCCGCCCGGTTCCTCCGGCTGCCTGTAGTAAGGCCCTTCTCCCAGAAAATACGCCGCCGCACTGTCGACCGTCTCCTGCGTGAACGGCTGTGCGCTCACTTCGCTGTATGGCATAGTTCCGTCCAGGCCGTAACCGGTTATTTTCGCTTCCACGCTCACATCCACATATTCATATTCAAAAGCATCCGAGTAGCCGTTGTACAATGGCACAACGCGGTCGCCTATCGTCACTTGTGGAACATATGCTCCCGGCCCGGGCGTCCCAGCGGGCGCTTCGTACACCGGCGTAAAGGCGGTCGTAAAGCAGCAAACCGCGAGTATTACCGTCATGATTATTGCCGCAGCCTTCGTGCCCGCTCCGCTCTTCCGCGCGCCGAACATGCCGCGTATGCGCCGCTCGGCCGACTTCTTGCCGCCATGCGCCATGCCCAGCACGGGCAGCCCCGCCGGCCGCGCGTACATATCTAAAATAAGGCAGGCGTATTCCTCGCGGCTGCCCGCGCCCAGGCTTTTAACAACCGCGCGTGTTGCGAGCATCCAGATAAAGAACACGCCCGCTCCGGCCAGCCACGCTATGAGTAAGGCGTCATACCAATCCATCCGTAAAGCCGGAGCTTCGCCGTTTGCCGCATAACTTTCACCCTGCGCCCCTGACCGCGCGGCCAGCGGCTGCTGCGGCCCTGAAATATTTGCCTCCGGCAGCGCGTCCGCCGCAGCGTCCTCCAGTGCCGCGGCAGGCTGTTCCGCCTGCGCTTCGGCCCGCGCCGGAATGGTAAAGAAGCTCACGCCGCCCGCAAGCGTAAACGGCAGGACAAGCCTAGCTATGAGCACCATCCATATAAGGTATCCCATGACAGAGGACATGCGCTTTTTGAACAAACCCTTCACGAGCATGACCCCAGCGAAAATGACGGCGGAATAAATGCTTATCCGCAAGAGTGTTTCGAGTATATCCACCGCTCAACCCTCCCTTTCCCGTTCTTCCCTTCCAAGAGCCTGTATGAGTTCTTGCAGTTCTTCCCTGTCCTCCCTGTTAAGGCCGCTCTCCTTAAGGAAGCATGTTAAGAACATTTTGGCGCTGATATCGGTCATTTTGGAACGCGCGCTGCGGCTTTCGTCCCTGATGCATTCCTCGCGCGTCGCGAGCGGGCGGTACAGCCTGTTGCCGCTTATCGTCTCGTAATCAAGGTACGAGCTTCCGCACATTTTTTTAAGATATGTCGAATATGTGCTTTTGCTCCAGTTGAGCGCGCCCTGCGTGGCGTCCATGATCTGCGACAAAAACATGGGGCCCTTCAACCAAAGCGCTTCCATTATAGTCCATTCCTGCCGTGAAAGCCCTTCTTTAGTATTCAAACCGGCCACCTCCTTTTATTGTCTATTATTATAAACTATTTCGCTGTATATGTCAACCACAAGTTAAATTTTGCATACCAGTAATTACACTCTATTTTCCAACCCAAACCAAATAACTATGGCAATCCACGGTGTTTTATATTATAATAAAAAAAATGAGGGCGCACGCGCGCCAAAAGGGGGAATTAGCGAATTGATACAGTTGATATACGCTAAAAAAGGAAGCGGCAAAACCAAAAGGATAATAGACCTTGCGAATGCCGAGCTGAACACGACTAAGGGCGACGTAGTATTTATCGACGACGATAAGCGCTACATGTACGACATAAAGCACCAAATACGCTTTGTGGACGTAAACGACTACATGATAGATTCATGCGATTCGCTTTACGGCCTGCTCTGCGGCATGGTGGCGCAAAACTTTGACATTGAGGCCGTATACATCGACGCCTTTTTGAAAATAATCAAAAAGGACGCCGGGGAAATCGAGGACTACATAAAAAAGATAGACGACCTCACCGAAAAGAATGACTTCAAGGCCGTTATCATAATAAGCGCCGACCCTGACAAAGCGCCCGATTTCCTGAAGCCGTACATCATCTAAGGCATCTGCCACGCACTTTGTGTTTTGTATAGCGATCGAAGTTCGCGCGGGTCAAGGGGCGACCGCCCCTTGCGGATTCTTAAGGCGGAGCCTTAAGGGTCGTTCCTTTATGGGAGTTAAAATGTATGTAATTAGCACACGAGACGCAAAAAACATGATACCCGCCACAATGGCCGTCCTGAAAGGGATTGCCGGTGATGGCGGGCTTTACGTGCCCGAATACTTTCCCAAGCTCGACATGGCTGAAGTCATCGAAACCGCGAACAGCAGCTACAGCGAGCTGTCGGCGCTTATTTTGTCCACGTTTTTCGAAATGGGAAGGGATGATCTTAACGCGCTTACCAAAGCCGCTTACGCAAGCTTTGACGCGCCCGAAACAGTTCCCGTCAAAAGGCTGTCCGGCAGCGAATACGTGCTGGAACTTTTCCACGGCCCCACCCTCGCCTTCAAGGACATGGCGCTGCAGGTACTGCCCCGCCTGATTTCCGAGGCGCTTGAGATACACGAGCAGGGCAACGGCGTGCTCATATTGACCGCCACTTCCGGAGATACCGGCAAAGCCGCTCTCGAAGGCTTTAAGGACGTTCCCCGGACGGCTATACTTGTTTTTTACCCGGCGAGCGGCGTCTCGCCCATGCAGAAGCTGCAAATGGTAACCCAGGAGGGAAGCAACACGGGCGTGTGCGCGGTGGAAGGCAATTTTGACGACGCCCAGACGGGCGTTAAGCAATTGTTCGCGAACGCCGGCTTCGTGGCCGAAGCGGGACGGAAGAATTACGAGCTTTCATCCGCCAACTCAATAAACATCGGCAGGCTGGCGCCGCAGGTGGCCTACTACGCCTACGCCTACGCCAAACTTGTGAACGACGACGTTATCGACGAGGGCGACAGCGTGAATTTCTGCGTCCCCACGGGTAACTTCGGCAACATACTTGCCGCTTACTACGCCTGCCGCATGGGCGTGCCCGTAAACAAACTGATTTGCGCTTCCAACCGAAACAATATACTGACAGACTTCTTCCATTCGGGCAACTACGACACTAACCGCGAATTCCACAAGACCATGTCCCCTTCAATGGACATACTGATATCCAGCAACCTTGAGCGGTTGCTATTCGAGATTTGCGGCAGGGACTCAGAGGCCGTTAAGCGCCTTATGGACGCGCTCGCGGGCAAAGGGGCCTATTCGCTTCCGGAAGACGCGCGGCGTGAGCTGTCCGGTCTTTTTTACGCCGGTTTTTGAAATGAGGAAGAAACTGCCGCGACAATAAAAAACGTCTACGAAACGAACGGCTACCTTATGGACACGCATACGGCCGTAGCTCAGCGCGTCTACGAAAAATATATCGAAGAAACGGGCGACAAAACTGTCACTGTGGTCGCGTCCACTGCCCATCCGTTCAAGTTCACGCAGGATGTGCTTAAGGCGATTACCGGGATTTACGAGGACGACGCTTTCACCGCGGCGGAAAGGCTCAGCGAGATTTGCTCCCTTCCCGTGCCCAACCAGATAAACGAGCTTAAGCACAAAAAAGTGCGCCACGGCGGCATAGTCGCGAAAGACGGCCTTATAGGCGCCGCGCGCGAGTTCTTAAACCAACACTGAGGAAGGCTATTCATGCAAGACGGTAAAAAGACAATCTTTTCAGGAATACAACCATCCGGCGGGCTGACCCTCGGAAACTACCTGGGAGCGGTAAAGAACTGGGCCGCCCTCCAGGACGAATACAACTGCTATTACTGCGTGGTCGACCTGCACGCGATAACAGTCCGGCAGGATCCGGCAGAACTCAGGAAGCGCACGCTGGACGTGCTCTGCCTGCTCATAGCCGCGGGCCTCGACCCGGATAAAAACGTACTTTACATGCAGTCCCACGTTCCCTGCCACGCTGAGCTCGCCTGGATACTCAATTGTTACGCGTACATGGGCGAGCTGTCCCGCATGACCCAGTTCAAGGAGAAGAGCCAGCGGGCGGGCGAAAACATTGGCGTGGGGCTTTTTACCTACCCCTGCCTGATGGCGGCGGACATACTGCTATACCAGGCCGACCTCGTGCCTGTGGGCGTGGACCAGAAGCAGCACATCGAGCTTACGCGCGACGTGGCCGAGCGGTTCAACGCAATCTACGGCGAGGTCTTTACCATCCCGGAGCCCTACATCCCCAAGACGGGCGCGAAGATCATGAGCCTCGCGGAGCCCGAAAAGAAGATGTCCAAGTCGGACGGCAACGAGAACGCTTACATCAGCCTCATGGACCCGCCCGAGGCCGTCACCAGGAAAATAAAGCGCGCGGTGACGGACAGCGGCGGAGAAATAACGTATTCCGCCGACAAGCCGGGCGTGTCCAACCTTTTGACCATTTACTCCTGCGTGAGCGGGAAGAGTATAGAAGAAGGCGAAAAAGAATTCTCCGGCCTCGGTTACGGCGCGCTAAAGGAGAGGACTGCCCAAGCCGTCGTAAGCTGCCTTGAGCCCCTGCAAAAACGCTACAACGAAATACGTTCCGATAAGGCGTTCCTCACCGGCGTCATGCAGAGGAACAGTGAAAAAGCCGCCCGCGTGGCTCAGAAAACGCTGCAAAAGGCGCACAAGAAAATCGGGTTGGCCCCGTATAAGCTTTGATGATATGAAACGTTTGATTGTAATTTTATTGATTTCGGTAATGGCATTAAGCCTGTGCTCCTGCAGCCTCCTGCAGCCCGGCGAGGTTGAGCCCACCCCTGAAATAGTGGGGTTTCAGACGGGCGCCGCCACCGCGGTCCAGCAGGCCTCGCAGGACGATCCGGGCGGACAGGCCACTCAGGAACCAGCGCCCACTCCGGCGGCTGATCCTCCGTCCGAACAGCTCTCGGTGGAGGACGGGCAATCTCCCGCGCCCACGGATGAACCGGAACAACCAACTCCTACGCCGGAGCCGGACACGGAGCCTAGCGCTCAGCCGTCCACCGGGGTCGAACCCGCGCAGCAGAGCGCGACGGCTGAAACAGCGGCTCAGGAGCCGGATACGCGGGAAACGCCTGCGGACTCCGTTCCCCCTGTCTCGCCGGAAGGCCCGGTCGCCGCGTTGATATTGCCCAACGGCGGCGCGTTCGCCGATTTTGCCGGCACATTCGTAAGCGCGGCAAAGCCCGTGCTCGAAGGCCAGGGTTTCACGGTGCTTGAATACTACTCGGACGACGGCAATTCCGAGGCGAATAATATTTACTCTGCCATAGGAAGCGGCGCAGTATGCATCGCGATCATGCCCTCGTACACGGACAACACAGGCGACGCGCTCAACGAGTGCCACTTGCAGGGCATCCCCGTCGTGTCACTTATGTCGCCCTCCGCAGGGAACATAGCCCTCGTATCGCCCGACTACTCCGAGATGGGCGGCCTGTTCGCGGACGCGGTGCACACCGCACTGCCCGACGGCTCAAGCACGCTCCTTGTTGCGAACGGCTCCCTTCCCTTTATCAACCAGATGATTCGCGACGGCTTCACGCAAAAGGCGGAAGGCTACGAGAATATCTCTCTCCGCTCCTCCCTGCTTTTGAACACCGGTTCAAACGATGTCTACGACAAAGCCACCGTAGCGTTGGGCGACGAGAACATAAGCTCCGTGATCGTTATCGATGAAAGCGCGTCGGCCGAAGTCGCGCGCGCCGTGGAAGACTCGGGGCGCGAAATAGTATTGCTCACCACCGGGGGCAACAGCACAGTATCCGGCATGGTCGGCGACGGGCAGGTTTACGCTTCAGTATTCGCCAGCCCCTACCAGCTCGCTGAAATGGCCTGTTCGGCAATAGCCGCAGCCATTGCGGATCCTGCTGGCGCAGCCTCATACGCAAAACTCAAATCTGAGATGATAGCAGCCGAAACAGCGGATTCATATACCTCCAATACCGGCTACGCCGACATACTCAGCCCGCTCGACGCCGTCCCCTCAGACGCGGGCGCTGAAGCAAGCGCCGACGCGGAAACCACCGGTCAAGAGGAAGACGAATGAGCGCAGGAGCATGATTTATGACTTTTATTGTTGGTAATAATCTTACCACAACGCTTGTAGTTATTTACGCTTTCCTGCTCGTGCTTTACTGCCGGGCGGAAAAACTCAATACCGGGGACGCGTACGGTTTTAAGCGGGCAACTATCTTAAAGCTCACGCTGAGCTCGATTTTTTGCGCGGTCGCCGTTATATCATACTATCTCCTGTGGCACTTCTCCCACCGCTCGAACATTTTTTACTGGCTCCAGCTCCTGATCGTTATTGCGCTCGCGTTCGCGCTTGCCGGCGATTATTTTTTGCAATACATCAAGCTGGATATAAAGAAGTACAAGACGGGCATATCATTTTTCACAGTCACGCAGATACTGCTTATCGCAAATTTGTGCATACTCAATGGCGTGGGCTGGAAAGAGTTCGTGATCTGCGCGGGCATCCTCGCCGTGATCCTCGTGCTGATGAAGGTGCAGAACTGGCAGCTTGGCGCTGAAAAAAAGCGGGTCATGGCGTACACCATACTTCTCGCTTTCATGGCCTCCAAAGCCTTTGTGACCATGCTAAGGGAAATGACCGTGGGCTACGTATTCATGGCAATAGGCGCTGCGCTTTTCCTCACGTCGGATATAGTGCTGGGCGTGTGGAATTACAAAACCAGCCGGCCGCTTCACAAGTATCTTAACTGGGTGTTCTACTTCTCCGGGACAATGCTCATAGCGTTGAGCATAAGCCCGGAATATTTCACTTCTTTAATTTATTAGAAGTGTTGTTATATATCATGCCTCCGGCGGTCAGGATCTATTATCCTGAATCCCGCAAGGGCCAATCCGGCCCTTGGCGCCCGGCCCGCTGCGTTTAAAATGTACAAACGCCGGCGAGCGGTAGTCCGGGGAATACGTTCCCCAGCGGTTTCCCAAAGGGTAGTCCCTTTGGCCTTAGGAGACAATTACAGTGGATAAACTATATGCAATTTTTTTGCATATTTTTTTATTTAAAAATTTATATGAAGATGAAAGGGGAATTAATAATGACATCCGAAAAGAAGCACGACCCGTCAGTGGGCGCGCCGTTTGAGGCCCAGGTGGAAAAAGACCGCGAGACGCCGCCGGAAGGCGGCCTTGTAAAGAGGTGCTTAAAGCGCTGGTTCATAGACGGTATGGGCGCAATGGCGCTGGGCCTGTTTTCCAGCCTGATAATCGGCCTTATAATCTCCCAACTCGCCACCATCCCCGGCCTGTCCATCCTCGGCGAGTTCGCCTCGGTGCTGGGCGCGTCTTCGCCCGTAGTGGGCGCTGCTATCGGCGTAGCCATCGCCTACGGTTTAAAGTCAAAGCCCCTGGTTATATTCTCGTCCGCCGCGACAGGGGCGTTCGGCTACTCGCTTGGCGGCCCAGTCGGCGCGTACGTAGCCGCGCTCGTGGGCGCCGAGATAGGCCGCCTCGTGGCCAACAAAACGCCGGTGGATATCATCGTTACACCGATGGTCACAATCATAGCCGGCTGCGCCGTGGGCTATCTTGTGGGAGCGCCCCTGAACAATTTCATGACATGGCTGGGCGGCGCAATAAACTCCGCCACCATACTCTCCCCGCTGCCCATGGGCATAGTGGTCTCAGTGGCTGTGGGCATGGCGCTGACCGCGCCCATAAGCTCGGCCGCGCTGTGCATAATGATGGGTATAGACGGCCTTGCCGCCGGAGCGGCCGTGGCGGGCTGCTGCGCCAACATGATAGGTTTCGCCGCCATGAGCTTTAAAGAAAACGGCTGGGGCGGCTTTCTGGCGCAGGGGCTGGGGACGTCCATGCTCCAGTTCACAAACATCCTGAGGCGGCCGCAAATATGGATACCTCCCATACTCGCTTCCGCCGTGACCGGCCCCCTCTCAACAATGCTGTTTCAGATGGCCAACACGTCCACGGGCGCGGGCATGGGCACCAGCGGCCTCGTCGGCCAGTTCGGCGCGTGGGCGGCCATGATCGAAACCACAGCGCCCGGCGTAATAATACTCGACATCGCCGTGGTGCACTTCATACTGCCCGTAGTGCTGACGCTTCTCTTCGCCGCCATCCTGAGAAAGGCGGGCTGGATACGCGAAGGCGATTTGCAGTTGAGAATGATAAAATAGGGAACAAAAAAAGCGACCTTGGTGAAAGGCCGCCTCCGGCGGCTTAAGAACCTTTTTGCTAACGCCAAAAAAGGTTCTTAAGAATCTCCAAAAACGCGTTTTGTCAAACAATAACTTGATCGCAGCATCAGGCTGTCAAGAAAGGTTCAGATGCTAGGAAGTCACGAGCCGGACGCGGAGGCGTATTTAGACATCCGCCGCACAAGGCCGGCGAAGTGCTGACGCCGCAGATGAGCCTTTATCGACAGCCTGGTCACGGCGACATCTGCTGGCCGCCGGTCACGTTAATAGCCTGCCCCGTCATGTAGCCGGAATCGTCGCAGCTTAAAAACACCATGCAGTTGGCAATGTCCTCGTACGTGCAGCCGCGCTTCATGGGTACCTGGTCGATGTACATCTTCCGTATCTCTTCTTCGCTAACGCCTTTGTTCTTTGCGTATTGCTTGAATAGTTTATCAACCCAAAGCGGGCTATCCAGCATGTTTCCGGGGCAGATAGCGTTGACGCGTATGTTTTCTTCCGCCAGCTCAAGCGCGAGGCTCTGCACAAGGCCTATTCCGCCGAACTTGCTCGCCGCGTATGATGAGTTCTTTGCCGAACCCTTCTTGCCCGACTTGCTGTTTATCTCCACGATGATCCCGCCTCCGTTCCTCCTGAACTCAGGCACAACCGCCTTCATTATATTGAAGCAGCCGCAAAGGTTCACGTCTATCACTTTTTTCCAGTCGTCAGCGCCGACCTCCGCAACCGGCCCGGAAATCACTATGGCCGCGTTGCTTATGAGCACGTCCACCCTGCCGTACATTTCCACGGCGGACGCGATAAACGCTTCGCAGTCGCTGTACTCTGTAACATCCAGCCTAACGCCCACCGCATCCTTAAGAGAAGCGGCGGTCGCTTCCGCGCCACTGAGATTGACATCGCCTATGACGACCCGCGCGCCTTCCTCGCTGCACCGCTTGGCCAACGCCTGTCCCAATCCCTGCGCCCCGCCCGTTATCGCCACTACCTTGCCCTTAAGCTTCATGCATCTTTCCATATTACGCCTCCATGTATTTTAAGTATTGAATATTATTAACTGATTTTTAAACGCGCCTTAGCCATTGGCTAACGCATTCTCTATGAAATCATTCAGTTTCTTCGCGCTGTCCGGGCTACCCCAGCGCTCCTGCGCCGTCCGCATCTCACTTAGCTTGCTCTCGTTGATCGTCAGCTGCATTATGACCTCGTTTATAGGTTGGTACTTGTTTGTGTGTACCGCCAACGAATTATTGAGCAAAAACGCGTGGTTCATGTTCTCCACTCCCGGCATGGGTTTTGTGAGGATCAGCGGTTTTCTTTTAGCTATGGCCTCGGAAGTCGAAAGCCCGCCCGGCTTCGTTATAAATATGTCGCAGGCGTCCATGTATTCATCCATATTGTCCACAAATCGCAGGATGTGCGCGGTGTTTTTAAATTCGATCTCATTCAGTTTATGGTACAATTTGGCGTTTGTTCCGCAAACCACCGCCATCTGCACGTTCTGCATCATGTCTATTTCCTTGGCCGTCGCTATGAGACCTGCAAAACCCATGCCGCCGGCCGAAACCAGGATCGTGTACTTATCCGGTTCCAGACCCAGCCTCGCCCGCGCCTCTTCCCTTGAAAGGCTTTTGCGGAATTTATCGTCTATTGGTATTCCGATCGGAAGTATTTTAGACATCGGTATGCCCCGCTCCCTTAGTGAAGGCGTCATTAGCTCGTTGGGGCAGACAAAATAGTCCATGTCCGTGTATTCCCAAAAAGGATGCAGGGAGTAGTCCGTTATTATGCCCACGGACACGATCCGGCTGTCGAGGTTATTTGATTCTTTCAGCAGGGATACCAGCATGGCCGTCATTACTATGGTGCATATGATTGCGTCCGGCCGGACTTCCTCT
>JAVBSU010000195.1:0-21581 GCA_031556555.1 Christensenellaceae bacterium | reverse complement strand
GGCCGCCCGGCCCTTGACCCGGCTCACTTCGTTCGCCAGCTTATAAATTTTTTTTTGAAACGCGGACGCTAGTTCGCGGGGGTTTGGGGAACGTGGAACGAGCGCCCGCAGTGCGGGATGAAGCGAGTGCAACGTTCACTGAGCATGAGACGAGCAAGCGCTTAAGCGCTCAGCGAGCCCATAGCGAAGTGGGTCTTTGTTCCCCGGCGTGTTTCCAAAGGGCTCCGCCCTTGGAACTTTTTTATAGATCCTTTTTAAAATACAGCACATCCTCGGCGCGCGCGCGGTCTTCAAGTATGGGCCTTGGATAATCCTCCACGTAAAAGCCTTCGACAGTGTAAGAGTAATAAAAGCCGCAGTGGGTGTAAAACTCCATGCACGAGGTGTTAAGTTTTGCCGCTCCCGCGAATATCGCGGAGTAGCCTGCTTTTTTATAGTAGGTGAACAGGTACTCCAGAACGAGCCTTCCGTAACCCTTACCCTGCTTTTTGCTTATTATGGATATGTTCTTAAGCTCGCACTCCGCGCCGTCTTCGGAAACTATGACGGCCGCCGCGCCTATGGGCTCGTTCCCCTCGTCGAAAAGCACGAACAGATCGCACTCATTGAGGTAAATGTCCATCAGCTCCCGGCTGGGCTCTGCTATCGAGAGAATTTTTACGTACTGTTCCTTACCGCTTTCTACTTTTTTGATTTCCATAACAACGCGCCGCCTCCGATAGTATAATATAATTTATTATACCACGGGGCGGCGCTCTGTAACACAGTTATTTGCTATTATTCCTTATTTTTCACTGAGGGTCAGGTTGCCCGAAAGAGTGTCTACGTCGAGATCCACCTGGCCGTCGCCGTGGACGTTCCCTGTCATCTCAACACTGTTTTTCTCATCCCCCGAAACAGTGTCGAAGCTAAGCTCAAAGCCTGTGCCAACCGGAAGCTCCACGCCCACATCGCCGGACACCGTATCAATTTTCACCTGTTTAAGGGCATCCGCCTCACCGCAAGCTATGCCGGCGTTGCCGGAAACCGACTCAAGCTTCGCGCGCTCCAGCCCGCCGGCAGCTATATCAATCTCGCCGCTCATGCTCTCCGCGTCCACCGTCTTCGCCGAACCGTCAAAGCTTATGTTGCCGCTCACGGTTTCCCCCTTGAACCCGTTTTCCACTTGCGCCACAGCGCTGAGGTTGCCCGAAGCCGAATCCATATCCAGCGCTTCGTAGGAACCGCCGTCCACGCTCATATCCCCAGAAACTGTGGACACCTCCAGCTTGACTGCGCTATTCTCCGGCAAATACAGGGTTACGGTGCTTCTGCTGCTTTTCCCGAAAGACCACAGCTTTACCTTCCCGCTTTCCGCGACGAGGGTATTTCCCATCATGCCGAAGCGCATCATGTCGTTTTCCTTTATGCCCGAACCGGTCTGCTCCACGCGCACGGTATTGCCGCTGTAAGTCACGACATTTATGTTTTCCCCGACAAAATCCAGCGTAACGGCATCCACAGCCGACAGCGGCTGTTCGTACTCAAGCCCGTGTTCCGCCCCGGAAGGAAGATTGCCGTTAAACTGCCAACCCCAGTCCATCGCGCCGCAACCCACGGCCGCAAATCCGCAGCCGCCTATGCCTATCAGCATTATCATGAGGAGCGCCGCTACTATTACTATTAATATTATAGATAAAACTACTTTACTCATTTTTCACTCCTCCTCTCTTATTTGTCTTTCATATTGATTTTTATAAGCTGCTCCACCGCCGCGCCTATGAGCCAGATGACCCATGTGATGTACCATGCCATGGTGGCAAAGCTCACTACGAAGTATACTACCGTCACGAACAGCCAGAACACGTTCATAAAGGCTTTTTTATTGTCTTCCTTCTCGCGGTTTTCCGCCTTCCACTCTTTAAACTCCTCCACCATCGTGTCGTCCATCTTCCTGTATCCGCTGTACACGGAGTTTGCGTACACCCTTAGGCCCGTCGCCACAGCTATGCAGCCAAGCAGCAGCACAAGGCCCAAAAGCCACTGCCCCGCCACAGACAGGGCGACTATGAATATGGGGCTGGCTATGTACAGCATGACCGACACGGATTTAAACATTGCTGATTTTTTCCTGTTCATCTCGTTTTCCTCCCGAGTTTCTTCCGGCGAGCCGTCATAAAGGCTGTCTATGAGCTCGTCCACGTTGCCTATGCTCTTTTTGACTATTTCGTAGGCTTCTTCCTCAGTAGCGCCCGAAGACAGCAAGTCGCGGTATTTTTCCAGAAGGTTTGTTATTATTTCCTGCCTGAGCTCTATAGTTTTTTGCGTCTTTGGCGCGTCCACGAAGAGCCCTTCAACATATTTGCGCAATTTCTCTTCCATATCTTTAACCCTCCTTTAGACTATGAGGCTGTCTATAAGCCGCTTAGTGACTTCCCAGTCTCCCCTGTTCCGCTCGTAGAGCGACCGCCCCACGCTTGTGATCCTGTAGTACCGCCTTCTCGCGCCCGTGGTCTCGTCGCCCCAGTAGGATTCTATCATCCCCGCGGCCTCCAGCCGCCTGAAGGCCGAGTAGAGCGTGGCTTCCTTTAGCTCGTACTCGCCCTTTGTGGCCACTTGTATGCTTTTGTTGATTTCATAGCCGTAGCTGTCCTTTTTCAAAAGCTGCGCGAGTATTATCGTCTCTGTATGGCCTCTTATTAGGTCGGATGCTATTGACATCAGATCAACTCCTTCATTTTCAGTATCTCAACTTTCAACGATATTGTGCTTTTCAATTTATATAATAATCATACATACCTCGTCTGTCAAGGTATATTTTTTAAAAATATATATTTTCATCATAAGTAATCCTTGACACTTAAAAATTAATAGGATATCATAGCAACTCAGGCGTCCCCAACCCATAATATTCCGTCATAAGAATCGCTGCTGCAATTTTTTCAGGAGAATATATATGGAAAATATAAACCAACCAATTGAAACAAACGCTCCGCTTCCGCCCGGTTTTGAGCACTGGAAGAGGCGGACCGCCTTTTTCCTGACCGGCCAGGTCATATCGCTGTTCGGCTCCTCGCTCGTGCAGTTCGCCATAATCTGGTATATAACGCTCAGCACGCAGTCGGGCACAATAATGACCATATCCGTACTGTGCAGCTTTGCGCCGCAGGTCGTGATATCGCTGTTTTCGGGCGTGTGGGCCGACCGCTACAACAGGCGCGCGCTCATAATCGGCGCCGACGCCATGGTGGCTACCGCGACGTTCATATTGGCGATGTTCTTTTTTACCGGCCACAGCGATTTCTGGATGATATTTCTGGTATCCGGCGTGCGCTCCATAGGTTCGGGCATACAAACTCCCGCCGTAAGCGCCTTCCTTCCGCAGATCGTGCCCAAGGACAAGCTGATGCGCATAGGCGGTATAAACGGCAGCCTGCAGTCGGTGATGTTTTTACTTTCCCCCGCGGCTGGCGGCGCGATACTCTCCGCCGCCAGCCTGGAATCCACGTTTTTCATAGACGTAGCGACAGCCGCGGTGGCCATATGCATAATGATCGCGCTCAAAGTCCCGCCCCACGAAAAGGCGCTGGAGAAAGTAAAGGGCGGCTACTTCGACGACCTGAAAGCCGGCTTGAAATACACCATGTCCAGCGGGTTCTTCCGGGCCTTCTTCCTGTTCTTCGCCCTGTTCATGTTTTTCGTTGTGCCTGCCGCGCAACTTACGCCGCTCATGGTGTCGCGCACTTACGGAAACGAAGTGTGGCGGCTGAGCTTAACGGAGGTCATGTTTTCCGTGGGCAGCGTAACGGGCGGCATAATAATAACGGCCTGGGGCGGATTTAAGAACCGCATGCGCACCGTGGCCCTGGCGTACATCTCTTTTGGAGTGCTGAGCGCCCTTATGGGTATACCTCCCGGCTTTGTGGCATTCCAGATATTGATGGTGCTGTGCGGGACAACAATGCCCATGATGACTACGCCCTCAATGGCAATGCTACAAGAGCAGGTTGATATTAACATGCAGGGCCGCGTGTTCAGCCTTGTGCAAATAGTAATGACGGCAATGATGCCCCTCGGCATGGTGATTTTCGGCCCCCTTGCCGACAAGGTGAATATTGAGTACCTGTTCATTTTCTGTGGTATAATAACAGCTGTACTGGGTATATTTATAATATTCAACAAACATTTTCAGCACGGACTCATCACTGAATAAGGGAGACGCCGCATATGGCCGAAAAACTGGATTACAAGAAGGAATACAAGGATCTCTACCTGCCCCCCAAAAAGCCCGTTATAGTGGATGTCCCGCTCATGAACTTTGTGATGGTGGACGGAGAGGGCGCGCCCGAAGGCGAAGAGTACGGCGCGGCCCTTTCGGCGCTGTACTCCATTTCCTTCACCATAAAGATGAGCAAAATGAGCGGCAAAGCGCCTGATGGTTACTTTGAGTATGTTACGCCGCCGCTGGAAGGGCTGTGGGGCGGCCAAAAGGATTTCGACATCAACAAGCGCGACGAGTGGGAATGGACGTCCATGATACGCCTGCCCGAGTTCGTCACGGAGGAGGTCTTCAATTGGGCCGTCGATACCGTCAAGGTCAAAAAGCCGGAAGTGGACGTCTCAAAAGCTGTCTTCGCCGGGTTTAAGGAAGGCCTGTGCGTGCAGATCATGCACATCGGCCCCTTCGCCACAGAGCCCGAGTCCATCGAGCTCATGCACGAGTTCATGAAGGAAAACAACCTTATTGACATGACGGGAGCGGTACGCAGGCACCACGAGATATACCTCAGCGACCCCAGGAAAACCGCGCCCGAAAAGATGAAGACGGTGCTACGCCTGCCCGTGGAGTAAGCCCCGGTATCCGCTTCATACGTTTACCGCCGGTGTTTTTTGTTTAGGAAATAGTAATACCATTTATTTCTAATTGTACCGGACAAAGAAAGGAAGCGGGTAATGAAAGAAAAAGGCAAAGGATTTGTCGCGGAGTTCAAGGAGTTTATTTCACGCGGCAGCGTTATGGATCTCGCGGTAGGCGTAATAATCGGCGGGGCGTTCACCGCCATAATAAATTCCCTGGTGAATGACATGCTCATGCCGCTCATAAGCCTTATCACCGGCGGATTTGATTTTACGGGGCTGAATTTTCAGGTAGGAGGGGCGACGTTCAATTACGGTTCTTTCATAAGCGCCATTATAAGCTTTATTCTCATCGCGCTGGTCGTGTTTTTGCTTGTTAGGGGCATTAACAAGCTGCGCAAGCCCAAAGAGGAAGCGCCCAAGTTCCTGTGCCCCTACTGCAAAATGGAAATCGCGCAGGACGCCACCCGCTGCCCCTATTGCACTGCCGAGCTGCCCGCCCCTAAGGAGGCGAAAGGCTAACTGCCCCCGGCAGCGGCCTTTACTCAAAGTGTAGAAAGCCTTGCATTGCCATGTTCACAGGCAAAAGAACCCGCACTCTATTCCGAACGCCGGCTCTTGCCAGGGACACCGGGGCGTCCGCAGCTGCGGGCGCTAGTTTAGAAGGGGGTTGGGGGAACTGGTTCCCCCTGGCTTCTTTCTTCGCTTCCTTCTTTCAAAGAAGAAAGAAGGAAGTATCAATACTAATCCCTTATTAAATCCACCCTCTCTTTGTGCGTTTTTAATAGAGGATTAGTATAAGTGCCCACACTTCACCTGCAATAAATCATCAGCGCGTCCCTTAAGAACACAGCGCAACCCTTTTCGATACTGTCATAGTAAGCCGTGAACCTCGGGTCATCAACGTACATCTGCCCAAGCCCGGCATGCGCTTCCTTGGAATATTTATCCCAGTAATGACACAGCCACTCCTTGTGCAGTGCGCAGGCTCTTTGCGCAAGCTCCCCGGCAGGGTCTCCTTGCCCGCAGGCGGCCTTTAGCGTTTCGTTCAGCTCCACGTTTAGCCGTTCAAGCTCCGCATACTGCACTTTGCTCATTCCCTTTAGCTTCGCGTTGCTCGCGTCAATAGTTCCGTCGCCGTACTTGGCGCGTATCTCTTCACCGTATTTCAGTTCATTTTCATCTATCAGGCTCTTCTTGAAGCCTTCGAATTTCTCTTTGTCACTCATTTCTATTTCTCCTTTCGACTCGCGCATGGTTTTCTCCACGTTAGCGATCAGCTTATCAAGGCGCTTCCGCTTTCCGCGGAGGGCGCTTAGGTGGCCCGCGAGAGCGGCAGCGGCGTCAAACCCGTCGTCCGTGACTATCTTTTTTATGTCGTCGAGCGCAACATCCAGCTCCCGGTAAAACAGTATCTGCCGCAGCATCTCCACCTCATCCTTACCGTAAGCCCTGTAGCCGTTACCGCCCCGTTTGGGCGTGAGCAACCCGATTTCTTCGTAGTAGCGCAGCGTGCGCGTGCTCACTCCCGCCAGCTTCGCCAGTTCGTTTATGCTGTATTCCACATCCTCGCCTCCCGTCTTCTTAATTCGGCGTAATGTCAATATAAACTATGACGTAACGTGAATGTCAATAGGCTTAGCAAAATATTTTAGAGCAAATTTACTTGGAGTAGCTGTAAAGGAGGCGAGCCAAAATTTTGATATACGAGGCAGCGGAGCGCAGGGCTAGCAGCGCTAATTCAAGTGGCGTTAACGCGGCATAGCGGAATTTTGGCCGCTGAACTACAGTCTACGGATAGTCAATTAAAAAAACGCCCATATCTTATGCCTACTAATACTAACCTCTAATTAAAACACCTAATCTTTACGGTCTTTTTTCCGCGCGGCGGCGTTGCTGGCACTTGACGTAGCTACAGCTACGCCTGCGTGTCTGCGCCTTGCATCACGAAAAAAATCCTCGTAAATCTATCGGCATTTCAATCAGTGATTAGTATAAGACCTAAAGGCATAAAATATAAGCGTTCTCCGGCCCCCACCCGGCGCCGGCCTTCTACACGTTAAACCTGAACAGCACAACATCCCCATCCTTAACAACGTAGTCCTTGCCTTCCTGGCGGACTTCGCCCTTTTCCTTTGCCGCGGCCATGCTCCCGCCCAGGCTTTTAAGCGTTTCAAAATCCACGACTTCCGCGCGTATGAATCCCTTCTCAAAATCCGTGTGTATTTTTCCGGCAGCCTGCGGCGCTCTAAAGCCTTTTTTGATCGTCCACGCCCGCACTTCCTTTTCACCGGCCGTCAAAAAGCTTATGAGGCCGAGCAAAGCGTACGACTTTTTTATGAGCTGCTGCAGTCCCGATTCGCTTATCCCCAATTCCTCCATAAACATCTGCCGCTCTTCAATATCCAGCACAGCCAGCTCTTCCTCCACTTTTGCGGAGATCAGTATGAGCTCGCTGCCCTGCCCCTCAACGTAATCTCTCAGCGGGTCTAGGATTTCTGCGCCTTCGCCTCTTAACATGTCTTCCGAGACGTTGGCGACGTAGATTATCGGCTTGTCCGTCAAAAGGAACATGGAGCGTTTCAGCTCATCCTCCTCCACGCTTACATCCACAGCCCCGGCAAACTTCCCTTTCTCAAGTTCCGAGATTAGGCGTTCGCACAGCCCCGCTTCCAGCGCGTACTTCTTATCGCCCGTCTTGATGAGCTTTTGCGCTTTGCCCATACGTTTTTCCAGCGTTTCTATATCCGCGAAAATAAGTTCGTAATTTATCGTTTCAACGTCTCTAAGGGGATCTATGCCGCCGTCCACATGCGTTATGTTGTCGTCGGAGAAGCAGCGCACAACTTCGATTATGGCGTCCACTTCCCTTATGTGCGACAAAAACTTGTTTCCGAGGCCCTCTCCCTTGCTCGCCCCTTTTACAAGCCCCGCAATGTCCACGAATTCTATCGTGGCGGGCGTGAACTTCTGCGGATTGTAAATCCCGGCCAGGTAGTCCAGCCGCGAATCGGGCACGGACACCACGCCGTAATTGGGTTCTATGGTGCAGAACGGATAGTTCGCGCTCTGCGCTCCCGCGCAAGTGAGCGCGTTGAATAAAGTGCTTTTGCCTACGTTGGGCAGGCCTACAACTCCTAGCTTCATATATGTCCTTTCCTGTAAATACTTTAAAACTTATTCCTGTCCCCGAACTTTACGTTATTCTCCTTAGGCTGCACGCGTCTTGGCTGCACGGGCGCGTTTTTGTCGGTCTCCGGGTCTATGACCTCTATGCGCTGCGGCTTGGGATTTTTGTACGAACGGTAGCCGTCCTCCTGGCTTTGCGAGTAATGTTCGGGACGCGTGCGTCCGCTGGGGCTCACTTGATCCCTCTGCTGCGGGTAAACGCCGCTCGGGAGCGGACGGGTAGGCGTCCCCGTCTTATTCGATATCTTCTTCCTGTTCCTGTAGAGGTAGACCGCCAGTACAATGCCTACCGCGGCTATTGCCACAAGTATTATTATAAATCCCATCATGCTCGTGCTCATGCCGGGAGGCGCGTTGCCCACCTCTATAGTAGCCGGTGAGGTCTGTGACTCAACCAGCCTGTTGTCTGGTAGTTGGGCGCTCGTCTTGAATACATAAGTATTTGTGCTCTCCGCCGTGAATGTTTTTTGGAACTCCACGGTCTGCCCCCCGGGCAGCGACGCGGCGCTTCCTATCGTGCCTATGATATCGTTCAGCACCACGACGTTTTTGAGCTCAAGGTCCGTAAGGTTCTGCACTGAGGCGGTTACGGTTACCTCTCCCGGGCCGGGCAGGTCTGTCGCTCCCACCCTCACAACCGTCTTTACCACGTTGTTCGGGTCAATATCGTCCGCCGGTACCGAGGGGTTTGCCCCGTCCACGGTTATGGCTATGCTGTTGGACTGCGCGTTAACGGCCTCGCCGCCCGCGCCCACAGCCGACGCCACAAAAGCGTAGTTCCCTGACGAGGTCATTTTTATGGCCTCCACTCCCGTCGCCGAATTCCCCGCCTCAAGGGCGGAGGTGCCGAGATTTAACTTGTTCCCGAGGAAATCCGTTACCGTTAGCCCGTCCAGCCTTGAGTTGCCGGTGTTCTGCACAGTGACGGTATACGTCACTTCATCGCCCGAAGCCACGGTCGTCTTGTCCGCCTGGAGCGTGAGCGCCATGTTGAGCGACACAGGCGGAGCTTTAACTTTAACGGTCAGGGGAGGCAGCTCGTAAGAGTATTGCTGGCCGCCCGACTCGTAAGTGTACACGGCGTTTACCGTCATGTCGGAATTTATGGGTACGTTGTAAGTCTTGTTGTTCGTCTCGCCCGGGGCGAGGTTGAATGTATCGCCTATCTGCGCCCCCCCGTCTATGGGCGGCGCGGTCAGCTTTGCGTTTTCTATGTTAACGTTCCCCTCGTTTTTAAACGAGAACTTAAATTGCGTCTTCTGCCCCTGGTCAACTTCCATCGGATCCGCCGTCACGCTGCCCGAAACTTTTAACGTGGGATCCTGCTTGCTTATTACGAAAGTCTGCGTGGTCCCTGATTTTTCCGTGCCGTCGGCCGAAACCCACATAACCGTGAAAGCCAGGTTCTGCCCCAGCATTGATTCGTAGATGTGCCACTCGGGGTTGTTGTGTTCCTTTGTTGTGCCCGGCGGCATGTCTCCCATGCTTATAACGGTATCCGTCGGCGAGGGGTATTTTAAGCGGACATTGGATATCGCGTCGCCGTTGTTGTTTATTTTCACGCTCACCGAAACCGTGCCCTCGCCCGGCAGCGAAGTCGGGCTTACGGTAACGCTGGTGTTTATTGAATCTCCCGCGGCATAGGCCACTTGGCCTGCGAGCAGGATAGACAACACGATAGATAATATCAACGCATAATACAGTATTTTTTTCAATTTCGCATCCGCCTTAGCATTAAAATTCCATTCTATTATATATGCAAAACAGTCTTATTGCAATTGCCTGAGGGCGCGCCCGTTTCTTCTCGCAGGAACCTGCTCGGAAAGGCTACGCCGGGGAAAACCCGATGGTGTCGCCCAGCCAGAGATAGGGGTAGTAGGGGAACGGAGTGTCCCCTACGCTTCTTCTTTGGTACTTTCTTCAAAGAAGAAGAAAGTATATTACGGGCATTCCTTTGGGGTCATTGTATCGCTTCGCGATGATTGGATGTCTCCGACGGCTTAAGAGGGTTGCACCCTCTTAAGAATCTCCTGCCTTTGACGCCGCTGCTGCGTATTACTCTCAGGTTTCGGGGCCTTCAACTCTCCCCCAGCAAATACTTCCTCATCTTTGCGATTAGCTCCTCCATATCCACAGGTTTGCCCACGTGGTCGTTCATGCCCGCGGCCAGGCATTTTTCTATATCTTCCCTGAAAACGTTGGCCGTCATCGCCACTATCGGTATTGACCTGGCTTTCCCGGTATCAAGCGCGCGCAAGCGCCGCGTCGCTTCGTAACCATCCATCTTGGGCATGTGGATGTCCATGAATATAAGGTCGTACGCGCCTTCGTCCGTTTCGAACATACTGAGCGCGGCCTCACCGTTTT
Organism: Christensenellaceae bacterium; assembly: GCA_031556555.1. Classification (GTDB taxonomy): domain Bacteria; phylum Bacillota; class Clostridia; order Christensenellales; family Christensenellaceae; genus UBA5399. Next base: position 11,189 of record JAVBSU010000195.1, on the reverse strand, counting down.
CAGCCGTGTCTATAGCGATGCCCGTATGCTCTAAAAGCGACTTTAAGATTTCCTGGTTTACGAGGTAGTCCTCCGCGAGAAGCACGCGGTATCCCTCGAATATCCCGTCTTCATCCGAAGTGTCGGAGCCCTTTTGCATGGGATTGGACGCGGCCGCTCCCAGGCTCTCGTTTATACTGTCCACAATAACGGAGGGGAAGAGCGGCTTTTGTATGTACCTCGTAACGCCCGCCGCCCGCGCGTCATCCTCTATAACGCTCCACTCGGTGGCGGAAATCATTATTATTACGGCTTTCTCGCCACTTATCTTTTTTATTTTCCCGGCCAGCTCAACGCCGTCCATGCCCGGCATGCGCCAGTCCACGAATATTACGTCGTAAGGGTTGTCCGCACGGCCCTTTACGAGTTCAAGCGCGCTGTAGCCGTCTTCAGCCACATCACACTTAAATCCCAGCGTGCCCGATATGCTTTTAAAGTAATCCCTGACCTCAACGGAATCGTCCACAGCCAGTATGTGCAGCTTACTAAGCTCCGCCACCCGGCGTTCGGCCTGGCGCTCAAGCTTGCCCTTTTCCGCGCGGAGCGTGAACGCGAATACCGATCCTTTCTCCGGCTCCGACTCAACCCATATCCCGCCGCCCAGCATTTCGACTATGTTTTTTGATATGGCGAGGCCCAGGCCCGTTCCGCCGTACTGGCGCGATATGCTCCCGTCCGCCTGCTCGAAGGACTGGAAGAGCCTTTTCTGGTTTTCTTCGCTTATGCCGATGCCGTCGTCTTTAACCCTTATCTCAAGCCCGACGTAGTTCTTTTCCTCCGCCACCAGCCTGGCATCCAGCCGTATGTTTCCCATCTCTGGCGTGAACTTGACGGCGTTCGTCAGCAAGTTGGTTATAACCTGCGCCAAACGCTGCTCATCTGAAATTATTGAGTACGGAATATTCTTGTCCACATCCACAACGAAGTTCTGCTTCTTTTCGTCCACCCTGAAGCTTATGACGTTCGTTACCTTAATCAGCATTTTTTCGAAGACAAAGTCAACGTACGAGAGCTCAAACTTATTGGCTTCTATTTTGGACATGTCCAGTATATCGTTTATTACGCCCAAAAGGTGGTTGGAAGCTTCCTGTATTTTGCCTAAGCAGTACTCTTTCTTCTCGATATCATCGGATGCCAGGGCAATTCTGGTCATGCCGATTATGGCGTTCATGGGCGTGCGCATCTCGTGGCTCATTCGGGAAAGGAAGTCGCCCTTGGCCTTGCTCGCCTGTTCGGCCTGGTTTTTCGCCTCTATAAGGCTGCGCTCCATCCCGTCGCGCTTTATAACGCTGGATATGACGCTGCTTATGAGCTTTAACAAGGACACGTCGCTGGTCTCCCAGTGCTGCGCGCCCTTATAGTTGTCCACATTTATAATGCCCCAGAACACGCCGTCCACGAGTACCGGTACGGAGAGGAAGCCCGTTACGCCCATTCCCGCCAAAAATGCGAATTCGCTGTTTTTCGCGGTGTCGCCGCAGGCTATGTACGTCTTTTGTTCCGTAACGAAAGAATCGTAGAACACGTTGCCCGGCCCGAACGGCATCCGCCTCTCCTGTAGTTCCGCGGCCTCGGTCTTCTCATTCCTCCAGCCGTATTTAAAAGCCATTGTATTATCGCCCGTGAGCGCTGCTATTATTATTTTGCCTGCGTTCAAAAACTCGCCCGTCATCTCAAGCGCCCGCCCGATGAGCGTGGTCATATCTTCGGTCGATATGAAGCTCGCGGAAATGTCGGACATGAAGACCTGCTGGTCGAGCTGTTTTTTGAGCGCCTGCCCGGCCACTTTTATATCTGTTATGTCAACGGAGTGCTGCACGTGCACCGGCCGGCCGTCCGACCATTCTATAAGGCGGTCCGTGTTTTGGTAGTACCGCCCGGTCAGAGTGTTGTGTTCTTCCCATGTTACTGTAGCGTCCGGATTCTTCATGAGTTCGTATACCGGGCAAAAGCCGCAGCGCTCCGTCATGTCCGACTGGAGGACTTCCCAGCATATCTTGCCCACCGCCTCTCCCTCAATGCCGAAGTGCCGCTTCATTTCATCGTTTATAAAGAGTATCTCGTCCGTCTCAGGGTCGGTTACGTAAAGGTTGGCGTCCATGCTGTTAAGGATGTTGTAAAGGATGTTCACCGAAATGTTTGATTCGTTGAGCCCTTGCAGCATGCTGTTTATCGAAGTCTTCAGCGATTCGAACTCCGTGTTTTCAGCGTAACCGTCAAGATCCACCCTGCTCGTTATATTCGCGGATTTTATCTCTCCTGTGAGGTGTTCAACCGGTTTTAGGACAAACTTTACGATCAGCCAGTAGAGTATGGCTATGAAGGCTATTATCGCTATGCTGAGCAGCGTTATCATACCGGCCGCCCCCGCCTGGCCGCCTGTGTACACCGCGCGGCTATCGCTTATTATGAGCGCCGCCTCGCCGCCGTCAATGTCTTCAAGGGGTATCAGAGTTTCCACCTGGTCGTCGTCCGTCAGGCGTTTTGCGAATTCGTCCGACTGGTTGCCCGCCAAAAGTTCGAAATCCATCGTGTTGTAGTAAGTTAAGTCCCTGAAGTATTCATTAGTAAGCGCCCGGCCCATTATAACCGTTCCGCTGAGCTTCGCGCCGTTATCAACATCGGCTATTGGCGCGGCAACAATAAGGTATGGCACGCCGCCGTAAAATATTATTCCTCCCTCGCCATCCTCTATTCCGGGAACAGGGCCGTCCCCATATTTCGCTTTTACCGCGTCCGAAAAGCGCCTGAGGTAATCTGTAAACCCCTCAGGCATCTCTTCGTATTCGTCGTTTATAAAATCATAAAATTGCGCGTAGCGGTCATTTCCTTCGATGTCCTTTATCACGATGATATTCGCCGCGTAAACATCTTCAGGCGAAGTGTTTGGCCAGTTTTCCTCTATGAAACCCGGATTGCCGCCCTCGGCGAAGAGCGCCGCGTCCCCCCAATAGCCCATGTCTCCAGCCATCCGCTTTAATTCCCCGGTCGCGATATCAAAAGAATGGGCGGCGCTGAGCGCCTGTTCGGAAATATATTTTTCTTCCGCCTGCGTAAGCATTTTGGGCAATGTGATAGTTATTATGGTGAAAAAAATTGTAATAAAGGCCGCAAGCAAGACACCCACGGCAATAAAAATTTTAAATCTAAGCGAGTGCAGTATTTTATTGCTCCGCATTAAGAATCCCCCGGCCAGCGCGTACCAGTTCACACCTGTTTTAAGTATTATATAGCCTCAGCCGCCATTCGTAAAGCACGCTATGTTTTTTTTACTATTTTACATTAAAATAAGTCAATTCCTGTGCTTTTTTTGCCGTTTATATGTTATACTATCTGTTGAATAAACTTATATGGCACAAACGGAGGTCACAAACAATATGTCTGAGAGAAGTAACGAGCAATACGTGGATACTGACGCCGCCCTTATGCGCATACGCGGCAACAAAAAAGTTTACCAAACCATGTTACAGTTATTTTTAGATTGCGAAGAGTTCGAAGCCCTGGAAAAAAGCCTCAGTGAAAAAGATTACGAAAAGGCCGCCGAAGTGGCTCACGGAATAAAAGGAATGACAGGCAACCTCTCCATGCCGCTGCTTTTCAAAGTCAGCACAGATTTAAACGAAGAGCTCAAAAACGGGGAGCCCAACCAGGAAACCTTGGCCGATTACCGGGAAATCCTAGCGAAGACCGAATCCCTGGTTAAAAATATAATGGAGACGCTGTAACACTATTTCAATAAAAAGGGAGCGGCCGGTGGCCGCTCCTTACCATATACCGTCTATATTTTAATCGTTTTCAACATTGCCCTGCTCTACCGGTACGCCCTCTTTTTCAACTGTCCGGAGTATTATTTCGTCGGGCTTTACCCACCCGAACCTTTCCCGGGCCTGTTTTTCTATGTACTCGTCCGAGTCAATGTAATTAAGCGAGTTTGTGCGGTAGTCCCGCTCCCTTTGGAGATCCTGCTCTTTTTGCGCCAGATTGGCCTGCCGTCCGGCCTGGATCACGAGCTTACCCTGCAAATCAGCGCCCATGAAACACGCCCACGCCACAGCGCACAGCACCACGATTATTGTAAGCCTGCCTATGCCAAACTTTTTTTTAACCTTTTCTTTAGCCAAATAAGAGCCTCCGCGCCCGATAATGGTATATAATACCACATATTTCCGCGTATAACAAGCAATTTGTGCCTTATGTTATTTTATACCCAGGCTGCGCTTCCAGTAATCAATGGATTTCTTATGGTCTTTAACAACGTCCGAATCCGTGTCCCAGTGCTCGCGGTGGCTTAATTCAAATGTAAGCAGCGTCTTCTCGCAGCCGGACTTTTCAAGCGCATCCACAACTTTTACAGGGTCGATGTATCCCTGCGCGTTGTATTCGTCCGTGAACGGCCAGTGGTTGGACTTGTTCATCGCCGTCTGCTGCAAATGGACGACCGGCGAGTACGCGCCCAGCGCCTCTATCCATGGGTAGCAGTCCCGCTCATCCGGGTGCGGCGCGTGGCCGATGTCAAGGCACACACGCATGGGCACGCCCGCGTCCCCGTTCACCGCGTCCATGAGCTCCTTTGTCTTGCCCACCGTGTAGGCGAACTCCCGGGGAATGCTCATCGGCTCGAACATGAGGCATTCGTACCCGAGCTCCTTGGCACGGTATGTGAGCTTTTGCCAGTTTTTAATACCGATCTCCGTATACTTTTTCCGTTTTTCAGGGTCGTCGTATATGTCGAAGGTGAGTATCCCAAAATGGCTCCCCCCTGATGTAGCGCCCAGCTCCGCGCCTATTTCAAAAAGCTCGCCGAACCATTTCAGCCACACCGCCCTTATCTCGCCGTCCGGATGGACAAGGTGGTTGACACGCGTGAACGCGCTCGTGAATATCGAGTCCACGGAAAAGCCGTAGCGCCGCATGCTCTCCTTGATGCGCGCTATCTGGCTCTTTATTATGTCTTTGGGTAAAAACGGGTTTAGCAGGTCGGCCACAAACTGCACGCTGCTAAGCCCGAACTCCTCGCCCACTATGCGCCCCCATACCTCAGGCTCCACATAGCGGTTTATGGCGAAACCGCAGTTAACACTAAGTTTTAAGTCCATTATGTCTCCTTCAGGGTTTAATGAGGACGCGCATACCCTCTTTGCCCTCAGCTTTGGCAAAGCCGGCGTTTATATCGTCAAGCGGGAATGCTTCGCTTATAAAGGGCTTCACATCCACAGTGCCGGAAGATATAAGCTCCAGCGCCTTCATGTGATGTATGGGCATTGCGCCGTGCGCGCCGCACACTCTCAATTCTTTGTAGTGTATGGTGTTTGTGTCAAGCAGCACGCCCTTGTTGTCCCTTGCGAGGCCGCCGAAAAACTGCACGTACGCCCTGTTTTTCGCCATAAACAACGCCTGCTGCTGCGCCTCTGGCGAAGGATTGGCCGTTACCACAACTTCAGCGCCCAGCCCCTTTGTTTCCTTTAGCACGCGCTCCAGCGGGTCTTCCTCCGACGAGCAGATGAACACGTCCGCGTTCACTGACTTTTTCGCCATCTCCAAACGGTCTTTTGACCTGTTTACCAATATGACCTTGGACGTCCCCAGGCGCTTTACCACATTGGCCATGATGCAGCCGATCGGCCCCGCGCCCATTATTACAACAACGTCGCCAAGGCTCACTGTGATGAGTTCAAGCGCGTTCAACACGCAGCCCAGCGGCTCGGCCAGCGCGGCTTCCTCGTAGCTGACGTTGTCCGGCACTTTGTGCACCGGGCCGTAGTTTACGGTGAGCGTGTTGAGCGGTATGTACTCGGCGAAACCGCCGGAGAACTGGTAGCCGATCGCGTAGTTTATCTGGCAGTTGTTGCCAATGCCCGCCTCGCAGAACGCGCATTCCCCGCAGGGCACGTCCGCGCCTATGGCCACGCGGTCGCCTACTTTAAACCGCGTGGTATTCTTGCCCACTTCCACAACGTCGCCCGATATCTCGTGCCCCATTATCGAGGGATAGGCTACCCTGTCGTTCCCCGAATGCAGTATGCGTATATCCGACCCGCACACAGCGCAAGCCCTGACGCGCACGAGTACCCCGCCGTCCTCTATCTTCGGGGTGGGCACCTCTTTTACGGTCATATTATTAATGCCTTCCAGTATCGCTGCTTTCATGTATTATATTTCCTCTCATTTGTTCACAAACATAACGCGGTTGGAAAATTCATTCTTATCCCTCACGGCGTCAAAGGCCTCCGCGCATTTTTCAAACGGAAAACGGTGGGTGATGAACTTCGCGACGTCCAGCCTGCCCCGGGCCATGGCCTTGAGCGCGACTTCCCAGTCGTTTTTGTTACGTGTGTAGCTGGAGTTCCACGTTCCCTTTACCGTGAGCTGCTTCCTCAGTATTTCCCAGTAGACCTTCTGCGTCATGTTGATATCGCCCGACGGGTTTCCCATCAGCACCACATTGCCCATGGGCTTCACAATGCTGAGGCAGCCCGCCAATGAAGCGGAGGCGCCCGCGCCCTCAACGGCAAGGTCGACTCCTTTGCCTTTTGTTATGTCCATTACCTCGTCAACGTAACCGGCTTTGGAGCTGTCCACGGCATGCGTGTAACCGAGCTTCCTCGCAAAGTCCAGCTTTGCCGGGTCAATGTCCAGTAGGATCACGTCTCCCGCGCCCTGCGCCGTTGCGAACTCCGAGAGCATAAGTCCAATAGCTCCCGCGCCGAACACGGCGACCGTGTCCATAAGCTCCACGCCCGCCTTGCCTAACGCGTGCAGGGACACCGCGGCGGGCTCCACCATCGCCAGCTCCTCGAAACTAAGGCCGCTTTCGGGTATTACGAGGTTCCATACGGGGACGGCAAGGTATTCGGCGAATCCTCCGTCCCTGCGCGAACCGAAGTAGTCGTAATTCCTGCATGAGCCGTATTCGCCTACTTCACACATGTCACAGGCTCTACACGGCAGCAGCGGGAACACCGCCGCCTTTTTCCCTGCCAGCGCAGGGGCGGCTCCCGGCCCCACGCTCACGATCTCGCCCGCGATCTCGTGCCCGGGCACCATGGGCATTGTCTTAGTGCCCTTTTTGAACACCCGGTCTATGTCCGACCCGCATATCCCCGCCGCGCGCACCTTGAGGAGCACCTCGCCTTCGCGAGGCTCGGGCATGGGGACTTCCTTATAAACCAGCCGCCCGATATCCTCGAGCACGCAGGCCTTCATGAGTCTGCTCATTATCAGACGCCTTTCCGCGCGTTTTCAAGCTGTTTTAAGCCCGTCTGGTTGCTTGTGGACACATGTCCGGCAAGCGGCGTTATGCGCTCGTGTATCGCGTCTATAATCGTGCTTTCCTGCGGGAAGAAGTAGCCTTCCAGCTCGTGCGCGGGCGTTATCCAGTTCTTCGCGCCGAGCACCACGGGCGGAGCGTCCAAATAATCAAAGCACAGCTCGCTTATGGTCTGCGAGAAGTCTTTTAAGTGCGAACCGCGCTCGCAGGCGTCCCCCGCGACTATTATCCTGCCCGTCTTTTTGACGGATTCTATTACTTTTTCGTAGTTGAAGGGCACAAGGCTCCTCGCGTCTATTATCTCGGCTGAAACGCCGTACTTTTCTTCCAGCGTCTTTGCCGCTTCCACGGCGCGGTACAGCGTAGCGCCCACAGTAAGTATCGTAATGTCCCTGCCTTCCCTCTTTACGTCCGGCTCGCCTATCTCAACTTCGTAGTAGCCCTCGGGCACTTCGGGTTGGAACATCTCGCCGATGTCGTATGTTCTCTGGCTCTCAAGGAAGATCACCGGGTCGGAGCCGTTCAGCGCCGCGTTTAAGAGGCCCTTCGTGTCGTAGGGCGTGGCGGGGAAAACGACCTTCAGGCCGGGTATGTGCGTGCACAACGCCGACCAGTCCTGGCTGTGCTGCGCGCCGTACTTGCTGCCCACGGACATCCTAAGTACGAACGGCATCTTTATGACGTCGCCGCTCATTGCCTGCCACTTGCTCATCTGGTTGAACACTTCGTCGCCCGCGCGGCCCAAAAAGTCTATGTACATGAGCTCGCTCATCACCCTGCCGCCGCACATCGCGTAGCCGACGGAAGTTCCGACGATCGCCGCCTCTGAGATGGGCGAGTTGAAGAACCTGTGGTAGGGAAGCGATTCGGTCATGCCCTGGTAAGCGCCGAAAGCGCCGCCCCAGTCGCGGTTATCCTCGCCGTAGGCGATCATTGTCGGGTCTTCGTAGAACTTGTGCATGGCCGCCTCAAAGATGGCGTCCCGCACGTTGTACGTCTTGGTTTTGGACACCGCCTTGCCGTTCTCGTCGTAGGCGCTGCGTATTTTCTTTTTAAGCTTCCTGACCTTGTCGTTATCCTCGTACGTTGTGAGGACGTCCGGCTCGCGCGACGTGTCCATGCTGGGGATGGAAAGGTTTGTGAACATCATGTCCGCTATAGTGTCCGGGTCGCTGGCAAGATCCAGCCTGGGGGAGATCACTTCGTCCTTGCCGAGCTTCACCGCCCAGACCATGTCGCGCCTTATGCCTTCCTCCACGGCCTTTAATTCTTCTTCCGTGGCAATACCCGCTTTAACAAGCTGGCCGCCGAAAGTGTTTATGGAATCTATCTCCGCCCACATGTCGATCTCTTCCTTGCTGCGGTAAGACGACGAGTCGGACGGGCTGTGGCCGGATATCCTGTACGTAACGACGTCTAAAAGCACAGGCCCGCGCCCTTCCTCGACTATCTTGCGCTTGCGCTTGTACGCGTCTATAATGGCCAGCGGGTTCATGCCGTCTATGCGCTCGGCGTGCATCTCGTCGGGGTTCACGCCCGCGCCCAGCCGCGCGACTTCGTGGTAGCCCATCGTCTCGCCGCAGGTCTGGCCGCCCATGCCGTAGCCGTTGTTCCATATATTGTATATGATTGGCAATCCGCCGTTGTGGCTGTCATCCCAAAGCTCACGGAGCTGATCCATGGAAGCGAAGTTCATGCTCTCGTACACCGGACCGCAGCCTATGGCGCCGTCGCCGATGTTGCACACAACCATGCCGTCCTTTTTATTCACGCGCTTGTAGAGCGCAGCGCCCGTGGATACCGGCCCGCTGCCGCCCACTATCGCGTTGTTAGGGTACACTCCGAAGGGCGTGAAGAACGCGTGCATGGAGCCTCCCAGCCCGCGGTTAAAGCCCGTCTTGCGCCCCCATGTCTCGCAGATCATGCCGTAGAGCAAAAACTCCCTCGCCATGTCGCGAAGGGCCTTGTACTGCGTGTGCTTTTGCACAACAGCGAAAGTCTCGCCGTCGAAGAAGTTTTCCATTATGTTTTTGAGTTCGTCTTCCGAAAGCTTTTCAATGGCGGACATGCCCTTTGCGAGTATCTCGCCGTGGCTCCTGTGCGAGCCGAATATGAAGTCCTCTATTCCCAGGCAGAACGCCTGGCCTACGTACGCCGCCTCCTGGCCTATGCCCAAATGCGCCGGGCCGGGATGGTTGTACTCAATGCCCTCGTACTGGTTCGTGGTCTTTATCTGGTTGAGCATGGTTTCAAACTCGCGCACCACCCACATGTCCCTGTACATGTGCATGAACTCGTCTTTCGTGAAGTTCTTCTTTTCATCCGCAACGCCCTTCTGGTAGGCGTTCATGGGTATGTCCTTAAAGCTGATCTTTCCCTTCGCCCTCATCACCGAGGGATCGATTACCAAACACTTAGTCATTTTACGACTCCTTTGTATTAATTAAAAATGCAGGAATGCAGAATGCAGAATTAAGACCCAAAAGTCATTTGATAGCGTTTGCCCTTCAATTCTGCATTCTGCATTCTCAATTCTCCATTACTGGAATATCGCTTCCCGTATTATCTCCGCCACCGTTGGATGCGGGAAGACTATTTTCTTTATTTCATCGATGGGCATATCCTTGGCGATTAGCGCGTCCGCGCCCCATATTATCTCGGAGGCGTAGTTTGTTATCATGTGCACGCCCACAAGCTTGTTCCACACGTTATCTATAATCAGCTTGCATATGCCGTCGCCGCCTTCGTTTTCCGCGACGTACCTTCCGGCGTAGCGCATGCTTATGGTTTTCACGGTTACGTCCATACCCTTTGCCTTTGCGGACTGCTCCGTCTCGCCCACGCCCGCGACTTCCGGGTTGGTGTATATTACGCCGGGTATGGCGTTGTACTTCATAACGTCCTTTTTGCCAACCATGTTGTTAACGGCCACCTCGGCCTCGCGGTACGCCGTGTGCGCCAGCATTGATACGCCGTTCACGTCGCCCGCGGCGTAAACGTTGGGCTGGTTGGTCTTCATGTACCCGTCCGTCTTGATGGCGCGTCCGTTCATTCCGAGGCCGATGCTCTCCAGGCCGATGCCTGCGGTGTTGGGCGTCCTGCCTATGGAGATGAGCGCTTTATTAGCTTTCACCTTCGCCGTCTTGCCGCCGGTCTCGTACACAACGCCGTCCTTCTCGATCTTCGTTACCTTGCAGCCCATCAAAAACTCAATGCCCTTTTTCTCGTAATTCTTACGGAGAATCACGGCTATCTCGGAATCTATTCCCGGGCCGCCCACGAGATCCAGCATTTCTATCACAGTGACTTTGCTTCCCGCAGAATTGAAGTAGCTGGCCATCTCAAGACCGATTACCCCGCCGCCGATCACGACGAACTCACCCGGAACTTCCTTCATGTCCAGTATTTCGCGGTTTGTCAGCGCGAAGCCTGCCTCGTACTGTTCCTTAAGCCCGTCTATGGGAGGCATCGCCGCCTCGCTGCCAGTAGTAATGAGCAAACGCGCGGCTTCGTATATTTTGCCGTCCGCCTCCACGCTGTAGCCGTTCGCGCTCCTGCCCTTTATAACGGCCTTCGCGCGTATCCATTCCACCCCGAGGCCCTTTAACGTAGCGGCAACGCCGCCCGTGAGCATTTTAACGACTTTATCCTTGCGCGCCACGACCTTCGCGTGGTCGAGCGACGCGCCCGCGCACACGACTCCGTACTTCTCGCCGTGTTCCGCACCGTCCTTGAGCTTTGCCGAATATAAAAACGTCTTCGTGGGTATGCAGCCTTCGTTAAGGCACACCCCGCCTACGTTGCGCGCCTCGAACAGCACAACTTTGAAGCCCTCGTGCGCGGCACGCTCGCAGGCCAGATATCCCGCCGGCCCGCCGCCTAT